>JBEKKD010000180.1:0-7930 GCA_050010895.1 Armatimonadota bacterium | reverse complement strand
CTTCGCGGGGAAGACGTTCGAGGAATGGCAGGCGATGGGCATGGACGCGGGAAGCGTTGTCGCCGACCCCCTGTTCGTCGACCCCGGAAGCGGTGATTTCCGACTGCGGCCCGACTCGCCGGCGTTTGCGTTGGGGTTCAAGGAGTTCGACCTCTCAACGGTCGGGCCTCGGCGGCAGTAGAGAGCATGGCCGAACACCTGTCACTGGCGTCGACAGACGGCGCGAAGCCTGTTGCACCGTCCGCGCGGGCCATCCGCTTGATCGCGGTGGATCTCGATATGACCCTGGTGGACTGGGCGGCGCACGGGCCACACGTCGATCCCAGGGCGATAGAGGCACTCACGGCGGCAGACACCCGCGGCGTGCTGTGCGGGATCGCCAGCGGTCGGTGGGACTGGGACATGCAGTATATCTTGGACCGCGCCGGCGTGCTGTGGGGAGAGCCGTTTCCTCGGTTTATCGTGGCGCGGGAGAAGCTGATCTCCTGGGTCACATGCGGCGCGCTCTGCCCTGACGAGGAATGGAACGCAGCTCGAACTCGGGAAATGCGGCAACTGGCTGACACATGCCTGGAATTCGGGTTTGGCTGGCTCTCGGCCTTACGGGAATCGGGCCTGCGCGATGAGCGCTGGAACCTGATGGACGACTACGGGCTCGAGATCGGCCTGCCCAGCGTGGATGATGCGGGCCGGGCATGTGAGATCCTGGCCGAACAGGTGAAGGATATCCCTCTCGCCACTGTCCACCGGAATTGGGTTTCGGCAAATGTGGTGTTGAGCACCGGTACCAAGGGGGCCACACTCCGGGGGCTTGCGCAGCGCAAGGGCCTCGACCCGCGGCAGGTGCTGGCAATCGGAGATAACTTGAACGACCTCGATATGGTGAACGGTCAGCATGGCCTGACGGGTGGCGCGGTCGGGAACGCGATCGAAGAGGTCAAGGCCGCGGTCCGGGCAAGCGGCGGGTATGTCGCTCAGGCGGAGTACGGAGCGGGCGTCGCCGAAATCGTGACGACAGCGTTAAGACTGCGATAGGGCAGGAGCGCGAACCGTGAAGCTTGACACGACCTACGGGGCTGCTTCACAGCCACCGCGTGTATGGGACCTGGGCATCAATGTTGAGCCGTGGGATGAGGGCGCTTTCGAGACTGTGATCGCGACCGGTTTTCGCTACGTGTTCATCGACCTCTACCCGTGGGACGATGAGGAGAAGCTGCGACGCGGGTACGCACAGGTCGGTCGCTTCCGCGATAGGCTGATCCCCTGGTCCATCCACCTGCCATTCCTGCTGAACTCATGGGACTTCGACCTCGATGCGCTTACCCGCGAGTACCTCGCCAGCATCGAGAAGTCAGCCCCATTCGGAGTGAAGCGGGCGGCGATCCATGCTCGCCTCTGGCCCATCCCTGAGCCGCCGGCCGCGCCGCTGGAGTCGACCATCAGGCGCTACGAGGACCGCGTCGTCGAATTGCTGGCAGCCTGCTGTCGCGCCGCAGCAGTCCATGGGATCACGATAGGGCTCGAGAATGACATGTGGCACGAACAGGTGGGCATGTGGTTGGCGACGGCGCCGGATCTGGTGCGTCTGGTAGAGCGAATCGGCGAACCGAATGTCGGAGTGTGCCTGGACGCGAATCACGCCTCAGGAAGCGGCGTGAACCCAGGCCGGTTCATCCGGGAGGCGGGCAGCCGTCTGGTAGACACGCATCTCAACGATACCTTCGGCTACTTCCAGGGTCGGTCAATCGCGGAGTGCGATATGCATCTGCCGCCTGGCGTGGGGGCGATCAACTGGTGCGAAGTGCTCGACGCGCTACATGCGATCGAGTACCCAAACCCAGTCGTGTTCGAGGTCGACCCCGCCGCGTTGGTCTCCGAGGGATGGCCCTCGGACCAGCAGAACGCCTACCCCTATCGCATGACGTATGCTGAATGGGTTCGCCTGTGTTACCAGAACTGGCGCACCATGGAACTCGCGCGCTGGGCCTGGGACCATGTCCCGAAATGGCAGGGGGCGGAGATGGGGAAGCGGCACGGGCTGTCGGCCGACCCGCAGGCATTGGCGCGGGGTTGATCTTCCGGAGCGCGGGCCAGCTACCCGCTGATCCGCGCGAGACGGTAGATGGCGGCCTGCAGCAGCGCCATGGAGGCGCTGCCCACGAGGAGGCCCAGAAAGAGCGGGAGCGCGCGGCGATGAGCACGCAAACCGCCGTAGCGCAAGATGATCGCCTTCGCAGCCCACGCGATGATGATGGCCGGGAGCATGTTGTCGATCTGGTAGCAGAAGGCGAGGGGGAATGCCACGGGATGGAGGGGCCAGGCGGGGAACTGCAGCTTGAGCGCCATCAGCACCAGCGTTCCAGCGAAGCCCATGCCGATGGCCTCCACGCCGCCCCAACTGGGCCCACTCGGGGTGCGAAGCCACTCTTCGAGCTTCTCTGAGTTGACGCGGGCGACCGCGGTGAAGTCCCGGTGGGTATAGGAGGTGCTCATCCCGAGGTGGTAGCCGATGTGAAGGTTCGCCCAGAAGTAGCAGAGCATGACGAGGGGGACGACGGCGACCATGATCCAGGCGAGGCTGGTGGGATTGATGGCGGCGCGCTCGGCCATGCGGAGGGCCTCGAGCTGGACGGGGGCCGGGTTGGGCCGCTGCTCGCCGAGGAATGGACGAAGCAGGACGATGGTGCCAAGGGCACGCGATCCGAGGGCGCGAGTGCCCGGGAACTCGGTGAGGGCGAACTCGGGCATGGCGCCGTACATCTCGTGATTTGGCGGACCGAGATGCGCACGCATCCGGCTCATCGCCATGGCCATCATGAGATACAGGAACAGGAAGGCAGCAGTGACCGGGCTGGTCATGCCGGCGCGCGCGAGGAAGTACCAGAGGAAGGCGATGCCTGCCACGGCGCCTAGGACTGCGATACGGTAGCTGAAGGCCTCCTGGGTATCGTCGGCGACGGAGCGCAGGCCGACGGCCTTGCGAAGCACCTGGACGAGGTAGCGGCGGTCCAACCAGATGACCGACACCATCAACGCCAGATAACCGCCGATGGACTGCTGGTCGCCATAAGGGAACCCCTCCCATGGGCTAGTCAGCCACCCCAGGATGCGAGACATCACGTAGAGGCCGCGCCAGAAGAGGTTGAACACGATCATCGAGAAGGCGAGATCGACGGGCATCAGATATGCCAAACCGATGTGCCAGGGCTCCCAGGAGAGGTAGGGGGTTCGGAGCGCGTCCCAGGGTCGGTTGTTGCTGATGAAGGGGCCGATGTCCACCGAGGTGGCGATGCCAGGGAAGGCAGGCAGGAAGCGAGAGATGATGCCGAGCAGGGAGATGCCGGCTGAAACGGCGACCCCCGTCCACCAGAGTGGGCTCTTCAAAAGGCGGGTGCGAGGGCTCGTCATCTGGAGCGGCAGAATGGTCATGGGGAACGAGAGCTGCTCTTCCTCGGACCAGCGTCGCCGCACGATGACGTTCAGGCAGAGCGTGACCCAGAGCATGGCACTGGTCCAGGCGGTCCACCAGAAGACGGGGGCCAGCCAGGCGCGAAGGATCTGCATCTGGTAGGGGCTAGTCCCGCCCTGATAGAGCCCGGCGAGTGAGTCGCGATCCAGGACTGTGAGCCAGGGCGCGAGGTTCGGCCAGATAAGCTGCTGCCACTGGTTCTCGGGGGAGGCATTCCAGACCATCCACGTGATCATGGAGACGATGGGCCCGCCCCACTCGTAGACGCTTCCGGTCATGCCGGTGCTGAAGACCAGCACCACGTAGATGGTGATGATCTCGCCGTTGGTGAACGCCCATGTGGGCCGCAAACGCTGCAGGCCGATGTTCAGGGCGATGAGCAGGGTGAGGCCGGAGACCGCGGCCATGATCAGTGAGTCGATCCACCCGCCGCCTCCCCCCGACACCCAGTTGCCCCACACCATGAAGAAGACGGTAGCCGGCACCAGCACGAGGGCAAGTAGAACGGCGCGGGCCCGCGGGGCCCGCAGGTGAACGCGCGTCTGAGCGGGCCCCGGAGAGGCGATGCCGGGCGTTGGCACGTGGCGATCAGCCACGTAACACCCGAGACGTCAGGCAGCGAAACGCGTCGGAGTCGCAGGTCACGGATATTCGCCCATCCCCATGTCGACGGCCGCGTCGCGCACTATCTCATCCACCTCAGCATTGAACTCGGTGTCGGGTTCGATGCGGGATCCGGTGGCGATGGCCTCCAGGACGGACTGGTGCGCCCGCTCGAGGAGGGCGTCAGTCTGGAAGGCGTCGTGTCCGGCAGCGGCGGTCATGCCGCGCGGCCAGAAGCCCGTGAGAGGCAATACCTCGCGGAAGTGGCCGAGGGTGTGTGGGTGCTCGAGGATGCCGCGATGCTGGAGGCCGGCGTCCTCGAGCACGTTGAGCCCGAGCGCGGCATCAGTGCACTCGAAACCGCCGAATAGCTCCTGTACCTCTCCCATCATGTGGATGTCCAGGATGGCCTGTTCGGGCGAGAACAGGTTGCCGTTCGCGAGCATGCCGGGCTCGAAGTAGTGGGGACCGGTCACGCTGTGAAAGAGCAGACTCAGGAAGGCGTATTCATAGCAGGCCTGCATTCCCGGCTCGTTGGCATCTCGGTAGCATGTGAGTGCGCTGATATCGCACCCAAAGCCGCGCCGGAAAAGCTCGACGCAGGCGAAGTTCTGGAGCTGCACCCGAGGGTTCGCGAAGGAGACGTGGGTGGTGGCCATGTCGAGGCAACCGCTGCCCACAATCCCCGACAGCTTCACTCGGGGCCAGAGCAAGCGCACGACAGTCAGCGCTCCGAGAATCTCGGCTGTCGCCGCGACCGCGGCGCCCGCGATAGTGACCGGCGCCGAGAGTCCGGCGATGGCCATCGACCCGCACGCGATGGCGTCGCACCCGTGCTGCACCCGCGCCTCGATGGTATCCAGGGCGCGGGAGGAGAGCATCAGGGGCGAGGTAACATACTCCTGATTGTGCATCCAGTAGCTGCCCCCTCTGCGGTCCGCCAACGCCTCGCCCAGACATTTGAGCCACTTCACGTGCGCGGGTTGTGTAGGGATGTAGGGGCTGACGTCGGACATCTCGCGCGGGGTGTTCCTGATCAGGAGCGCGAAGGACATAACAGGCTCCAGTGCCAGAGGGACGTCCTTCACCTGGACGGGAGGCGCAATGGAGACGACGTTGGGGTGACCGACGGCGAGATGGGCGACATTCCGCAGGTGCTCCGATCTCGACGCGACGGCCTTCCGGCTCTCCCAGTCGAAACTGTTGTTGGCGCCTCCGCCCAGGCCGACGCGAATGTCGCGGGTATCGTAGGCGATCACAGACCTGGGATGGGCGGGAGACGAAGTGGCCATCTGACGAGCAGTCTCGAGGATCTGGCCCTCGGTGAAGCGGACGGTGTTCGTAGTCTGGTCCGCCCGCGCTCCGGCCGCTTGCAGCACAGTCAGGTAGGTGTCGCCCTCAACCCGGAAGCCGACTCGAAGCAGCACCTGAACGGCGGCGTCAGCCACGCGCTGCACCTGGGATTGTCCCCAGGTGAGGATATCGGCGACGCTAGCGATAGGCACGCGCAGGTGAACTCGGTTCACATCCATGCGCCGTTCCTTTTCTCTCGCTAGACCTGAGACGCCGCGTCCTTCATGGCGTCCCGGCACCGGTTCAACACTTCGTCGATATCGGCGTCGGTGTGAGAGTAGTTCATGAAGAGCATGTGCCAGTGGACCATGAAGACCCCGCGGGCGATCGCACCCCGATAGAACGCATGAACCACTCGCTCATGGGTCGCTTCGTCTTCGTAATCGAAGCGCAACGTCGGCATGGCTGGAATCGGGTCAGGGTAGGCTGTGGCCGGCACGCCCAGCTCGCCGGCAATGCCATTGAGTCCGTCGATGAGGCGCTGGCCAACGCGCCAGAGTGGCTTCCACCCTAGCTCGTTGATACGGTCAAGGGCAGCGAGAGAAGCCCCCATAGCAATGGCATCGGCACAGAACGTGCCACCAGCTCCAGCGTCGAGCGAGCTCATCATCACGTCCCTGCGACCAACCAGAGCAGAGATCGGATAGCCATTCGCCATCGCCTTGCTCAAGGTGGTCAAGTCGGGCGTGACCCCGAAAAGCTCCTGCACGCCGCCCGGCCGACTGCGGAAACCGGTCTTGATCTCGTCGAAAATGAGGACGGCTTCGTGTTGCCGGGCAAGGTCGGCGATCTGCCGAAAGTGTTCCTGCGTGAAGGGATACACCCAGCTCGGGCAGAGGATGACGGCAGCGACTTGGCCTGTGTGTCTGCTGAGCAGGTCGGCGAGCAGATCGGCGTTCCTCGGAAGCGTGTCCATGCGGCGGGGTCCGTCGGTGCCGCGAGGGCCGAAGCTCAGCAGCAGCCCCCTTACGGCCATTGGTACGCCGCGGTCCCCGCCCGACATCCAGACGTCATACCAGCCGTGGTACCCGCACCGGAGGATCAGGTCCTTGCCGGTGTGGACGCGGGCTGTTCGCGCCGCCAGATGGGTGGCCTCGGAACCGGTCTTGAAGAGGCGCACGAGCTCGGCCGAAGGGATCATCTCGACCAGTTTTCGGCTGAGATCGATCAGCAGCGGCGGATTCATGGGCCGGTTGCCTCCGAGCTTGATCTGCTCGATGGCCGCCGCGTCGACGCCATCATCTGCGTAACCGCAGATGATGGGACCGATGCTGCAGAACAGGTCGATGAACTCGTTGCCATCTACGTCCCAGGCGCGGCATCCCTTGGCGCGAGCGAAAAAGACGGGGTACTCGCCTGGGTAGAGCGGTTGCCGGGTCACCATCGCTCCGCCGGCGAATACCTGCTTGGCCTCCTCGTAGGCTTGCGTCGAACGGCTGAAGCTGTAGTGGGCGTCGCTTCTGGGCATGCGATTCCTCTCTCTGGTTCTGAAACCTCGTCGGCCCAGTTGACCGCGATCGCGCTGCCCGCGAGGGTGGCCGAGAGC
This sequence comes from Armatimonadota bacterium, assembly GCA_050010895.1. GTDB lineage: Bacteria > Armatimonadota > Hebobacteria > Hebobacterales > Hebobacteraceae > JBEKKD01. The sequence goes on along the minus strand of JBEKKD010000180.1, from coordinate 959 downwards.
TTCAGGCGGCGCGGGTCGTCGCCCTGCAGTCCCTGGATGAACGCCACCCCCATGCGCTGCATTGTCCTTCGGAAGCAGTGCCATGCGCTGCCCTCCGCAGGGACGACTAGTCCTTTCATTCTGAATAGGTGAGTGCAGCCCTGCCCGTCCGTTTCGGAGACGAACAGGAGCGAAAGGCGCGCCAGGCGAATCGCGGCCAACGCGCCGCACACGAAAGGAGCAGACGGGGTGGGCACGACGGGTCGGCATATCGCCGCGCCGTTGCACTTCAGAGGCCGGGGCACCGCATCTGTTTTCGTCTGGTTACCTGAACCTTCGGACGCGACGCTAGCGTTAGTCGGCTTCGCGGGACTGGTGAGAGTCAGAACACCGCAGCGGGCGCTCTTCTGGGAAGGGCCGGCGGACGCGATGCCGATGCTGCTGGTGACCGCGAATGGGGCGATGGTCGGCGAGACAGCAGCGCCCGACGAAGGCGGATGGATCACGGTGACTGTCGCATGCCAGGCAGCGCGCCCGATCGACCGTGTCGAGCTGGTCGCCGACGGAGAGATAACTCAGGCATGGCGGGCAGAAGGAGCGCTCCAGTTTGCCGCGACCGTGCGACTGGAGTCGACGATGTGCTGGCTGATCGCTCGGGCATTCGTCCACGAGGAAACTCAGATCGAGACCGACCGTAGCGGAGAGCCGCTCCTGGCGACGGGCTGTATCGCCTTTACCAACCCCATCTGGTTGAAACGCACGGACCGGTGATGTGCCGACATCGCCCCGAGCAGGGCGCGGCGCGGTCACTGTGCCGGCCTGTGTGCTTCGGCCGGCAGTCCTCTGCCACTCAGGGAAGAGCCGCGTCGCTACCGTCAGGCTGCGTCAGCGCGCCGCGGAAAGTCGCAGCCACTGGGATGCTTCACCCAAGCTGGCGAAATAGGTGGGTCAGTCGCGCGTTAACCAGGGGTTGCAACGGG
>JBEKKD010000179.1:0-7938 GCA_050010895.1 Armatimonadota bacterium | reverse complement strand
GGCTGTACTTCCCGTACGAGTATCCGGGTATCCTGCGCGCGATCACGCCGGACCAGGTCCAGACCGCGGCACAGAAGCATCTCTACCCGGACAACTACGTCGCGGTCATCGTCGGTCCGGTGGGGCAGGCAAGCAAGAGCGCGCAGCCTGCGAAGTAGCGCCAGATGTCGGAAGCAGATGCACAACGACGGGCAGGCCGGCAGGCCTGCCCATCGCTTTCACACTATCTGTCCTTGCTTCCTCAGCGCTCTTCGAAGCTCCTCGGCGTCGACCTGGCGCGGTGAGATGCCATCCCTCACGGCCATCGCTGCCGCGACTCCTGCCGCCTGTCCCATGGCGAAGCACTGCGGCATGACGCGCAGCGACGACTGCCCCTCATGCGTCGCCGACGCACAGCGACCCGCGACCAGTAGATTGTCCATGCCCACAGGCAGCAGGCAGCGATACGGGATCTCGTAGTAATCGCCGGCCGGCACTTCCTCGATCACCGTGCCCGAGCCCGCGGGGTTGTGAATGTCGATGGGGTAGTTGCTGCGGGCGATGGCATCCGGGAACTTCCTGGCATTCACTACGTCGTCGCCAGTCAGAGCGTAGTCCCCACGAATGCGACGGCTCTCCCGTACGCCGATCTGCGCGCCCGACTGCTCCAGGTAGGCGCGTTCGAATCCGGGCACTCTCGCGACCAGAAAATGCGCCAGTTCGTGCGCTTGCCGCCGCGCCTCGATCTCGGCCGCGGTAAGGTCGTCTGCGTCCGCGCCACTGAGGCCGGTCACACGGGTGGTGTTGAAGTGCACGACGCCGGGGCGTGTCGTGTAGAAGAACAGCACGTTCTCGCGTGGCTGGTGAAGGCGTCCCTCGGCTTTCGCTTGATCGAAGAGTCGGTTGACCTCCTGCCGGCTGGGCATGTGCTCGATCTCAGCGCCCGCCATGCGGAAGTTCAGGGTCATGGGCTGTGCGAGCTGGTCCTCGTCGCGCCCGTGGTCGCAGGGCACGCCGGCGCGGAACGCGAGGTCGGCATCGCCCGTACAATCCACGTAGACGTCCGCCGTCCAGTCCTCGGTCCCGGACTTGCTTTCAGTGCGGATCGACGCGATGGCGCTGCCTTCGCGGGTAACGCCGGTTGCGAGAGTATGCAGCCTGACTCTCACCTGCGCGTCGCGACAGATCTCGTCTGCAACAACTTTGAAGACCTCGGGGTCAATCGCCGCCGGTTCGCGCTCGCCGCCGAAGCCGTGCATAGCTTTCATGCGTCTCTGCATCTCCTCGAAGATGCCGGCGACCAGCGGACTTCCGTTGACGTGCCAGGGCATGAAGGGGTTCACGAGACCGGCGGTGGCCATACCGCCGAGGAAGCCGTAGCGCTCGATCAGAAGAGTCTCAACGCCCTGCCTCGACGCGGCTACGGATGCCGCCAGACCGGCGGGGCCGCCGCCGCTAACGATTACCTGTGCCATGTTTCTGCCTTCTCCTACACGCGCGACCGCGCTCCGAGGCTATTCGGGGAGAGGTGGTGTGACTTCCTGCCGCGCTGATCTGTGCAGGCGATCGGGCAGCGCCCGCGCGCTATGCCGTCTTGGGCATCTGCTGGCACGGACATAGATAATCGCCGTAGTAGCTGCCGAAGATGTAGGCGGCGATGGTGATCAGCACCACCATGGTCGCCCAGTATGCGGCCGTCTTCTTCCAGCCAGCCACTTTGCCGATCAGAATCAGCCCCGGCAGGCTGAGCCCAGGTCCGCCCAGGAGGATGGCGAGGGCCGGGCCTACCGCGAAGGACTTGATCAGCAGACCTTTGACGAATACGACCTCCGTCAGGATCGGGAAGTACATGAGCGTGCCGAATACGGCTGAGAGAAAAATCGGCAGGAGCCTATTGCCCTCCGGGTGCCCGAACGCGAAGCCGCCCTTGCTGGCAGCGGTCGGCATGATCCACTGCACCGGGATGTGGCCGATGATAATGGCAATGACGATAACGACGGGTATGAAGATCGGCAGTATCATCCTCAGCAAGATGTAGGTTTGCCGACCCCACTCCGCCGTTTCTTCCTTGCCGAACCAGCGCCGCGCGAGAAGCACGAGAGCGCAGATCAGAGCGACGACGATGCCGATTCTGGCGAACTGCCCCACACCCTTCGGAAGGAAGAGGTCGAAGCTCTGCCAGGAGCCAAAGACCAGCACAACGACGAGCAGGCCCATGAACCCTATCGCCAGCCGCTCTCGCGCCGGGTCCGGGTCGATGAGAGCGATCGCGGGATCGCTGTGAATCTGCTGTTGCCGCTCCCGCTCGTCTTTCCTGAAGAAGATCGCCATGGCGATGCCGACGAGGATGGCGACGATCGGGACGGTGATGAACCGCCAGAGCGCGAGTTGGAAACCGATCACCTTGTACGTGACGATAGTATTGACGATGTGGATCGCCGGTGCGGCGAACAGGAAGCAAAATGCGGGCCCGATGCCGGCGCCGCGCCGCAGGATGCCGGAGAAGATCGGCACGACGTTGCACGAGCAGACCGTGAGAATGTTGCCGGAGACGGCCGAGACGCCGTAGGAGAGGAAGCGGTTGGCCTTGGAGCCGAGGTATTTCATCACCGAGTGGCTCGGCACGAATACCACGAGCGCCCCCGCTATCAGGAACGCTGGCAAAACGGTGCCGATGATGTTCCAGGTGAAGACGCAGCATCTGAACAGATTGACGGCTTGCCCGAGCGTTCCCAAATGGCCCTCCACAGGTCCCACAAGGAAGAACCCGCCTGCGGCGGGCCTCACTCAAGTATACACTATACAGCGGCGGTGAAGGAACTGTGAAAGAAGCGGGGCGCTTTGCAAGCAGGCTGCGTCCCAGATGCCGGCGGAAGCGGCTGGGCAGGAGCGGGCCTCCTGCCCAGTGCAACATCGGGACTGGTTACCGCGCTGTCTGCGGCTGCTCGGCGGGCATCTCTTGCGGATTCGGCATCGGGACCAGCAACCTCGGTACGAGCTTGCCGTCCTCCACGTCGAGCACCACGGTATCGCCCTCGCGGAACTCCCCGCGAAGGATACTGCGCGCAATCGGGTTCTCGACCAGGCGTTGCACGGTCCGCCGCAGGGGCCTTGCGCCGTATTCGGGATCGAAGCCCTCGGTGGCGAGCAGCTCGCGGGCCGGCTCAGTCGCTTCCAGTCTGATGCGCTTCTCCAGGAGCTGAACCTGTACGCGGTTCAGCATCAGATCCACGATCTGTTCGATCTGCTCTTTCGAGAGTGGCTCGAAAACGATCACCTCGTCGATCCGGTTCAGCAACTCGGGCCGGAAGGTGTGCCGCAGGTCCGACAGCATCTGCTCGCGAGCGGCGGCGAACCCCGGCTCCTGCTGCCCTGATCCGAACCCAAGGGGCCGTCCGGCCTTGACGTGGGTACTGCCGAGGTTGCTGGTCATGATGATGACCGTGTTCTTGAAGTCCACCACACGTCCCGCAGCATCGGTGAGGCGGCCGTCTTCGAGGATCTGGAGCAGCATGTTGAAGACATCCGGGTGGGCCTTCTCGATCTCATCGAAGAGGACGACCCGGTATGGCCTCCGCCGAACGGCCTCGGTGAGCTGACCGCCTTCCTCATAGCCCACGTAGCCGGGAGGCGCGCCCACCAGCCGAGAGACCGCGAATCGCTCCATATACTCCGACATGTCGAGACGGACCATCGCCTCTTCGTCATCGAAGAGAAACTCGGCCAACGCCCGCGCCAGCTCGGTTTTTCCAACGCCGGTCGGGCCAAGGAAGATGAACGAGCCGATGGGCCGCTTCGGGTCCTTGAGCCCGGCCCGTGCCCGCCGGATGCTCTCGGACACCGCGCGCACGGCCTCATCCTGCCCGATCACGCGCGTGTGGAGTTCATCCTCCATGTGCAGGAGCTTCTCGCTCTCCTGCTCGAACATTCGGGCAACGGGGATGCCGGTCCAGGTGGCGATGATGCCTGCGATGTCTTCCTCGGTAACACGCGCCTCGCGGCCGCCGGTTTCCTGCTCCCATCGCCTCTGTCGCTCCTCGAGATCCGTCCGGAGCACTTCGATCTCTTGCTTGAACCTCGCCGCGGCTTCGTAGTCCTGCCGAAGAGCGGCCGCCTCGCGCTGCTCCTCGAGGCGCGCGAGCTGGGCCTCAAGTTGGTTGATGTCCGGTGGCGCCATCACCGCCTGCAGATGCTTCTTCGACCCAGCCTCGTCGATGAGATCGATCGCCTTATCGGGAAGAAACCGATCGGTGATGTAGCGACTGGAGAGCCGCGCAGCCGCCTCCAGGGCATCGTCATCATAATGGACCTGGTGGTGCTCTTCGTATCGCTCCCGAAGGCCCTTCAGTATCTCTATAGTCTCCTCGACGCTCGGCTCCTCGACGTACACCGGCGCGAGCCGCCGCTCCAGCGCCGCATCCTTCTCGATGTACTTCCGGTACTCATCGAGCGTCGTGGCGCCAATGCACTGCAGTTCGCCGCGGGCCAGCGCCGGCTTGAGCATGTTGGCGGCATCGATCGCTCCCTCTGCGGCGCCCGCGCCCACTACCATGTGCAGCTCGTCGATGAACAGGATGATCGTGCCCTGCGCCTTCCGAATTTCGTCCATGACGGCTTTAAGGCGCTCCTCAAACTCGCCGCGGAACTTCGAGCCTGCGACCATCGCTCCCAGATCGAGCGCGATCACGCGCCTATTCTTGACCGTTCTCGGCACTTCGCCGGACAGGATCTTCTGCGCCAGGCCCTCAACCACGGCAGTCTTGCCCACACCCGGATCGCCGATCAAGACAGGGTTGTTCTTGGTCCGCCGGCTGAGCACCTGGATGACCCGCTGGATCTCCCCCTCCCTCCCGATCACGGGGTCGAGTTTCCCCTGCTTCGCCAGCTCGGTCAGATCGCGGCTGTACCGCTCGAGCGCCTGATAGCGGCCCTCCGCGCCCTGGTCGCGGACGCTCTGCCCGCCCCTGATCGCCACCAGCGCCTTCTGTACGGTCTCGGTCGTCACGCCGTGGGACTCGAGTATCTTCGCCGCTTCCGAGCGGCCGCGCTCCAGGATCGCCAGCAGCAGGTGCTCGATCGCGATCAGGCTGTCGCCCATGCGCTGAGCCTGATCCCACGCGGTCTTCTCCAGAATCTCGAGCAATGCAGGCGTCACGTAGACCTGTTCGGTGCCGCCAGTCCCGGCCGTCTCGACCTTCGGGCTCTTCGCCAGCTCTGCCTCGACATCGCGCTTCACCGCGGCCGCGTCACCGCCGGCGCGCTCAATGATTTGGTTGGCCAGACCGTCCGTCGCTTCGAGGAGGGCCAACAGCACATGCTCGACATCAACCTGCGAGTGCTGATAGCGCCGCATGATCTGCTGGCTCGCAATCAGCACGTGTTTTGCTCTGTCGGTAAACTTGTTCACGTCCATCTCGGTACTCCTAACCCCCGCCAGGCGCCGCCTCGAACTACCCCGCTCCCGCCCGCGCCCTGCCACGCAGTCGGTCGATCTCTCGCTCCACCTCTTGCCGTCGTCGCTCGATCTCCCCCTCCATCTCCCGCCTCATCGCTTCCATGCGCTCGAGCAGGTCCAGCACCATCTCGACACCGGCCAGATTCAGTCCGAGATCGGTCAGGCGCTGTATCTGCCGCAGACGGTCGATATCGTGGTCTGAGTACAGACGGATATTTCTGCCGGTTCGCGCAGGCTTGAGCAGACCGACGCGTTCGTAAAGACGCAGCGTCTGGGGGTGCATCTCCACCAGTTTCGCGGCGACGCTGATCACATAGACGGGTTCGCCGATGGTCTTTCTCATAGCATCATCCCTTCTTCGCCACACATCAGGCGCGAAGGTTGGCACGCGGGCTCTCGTGTCTCATGTCGCCGAGGCGCGCTATCAGGTCCTTCTCCTCTCGCGTCAGGTCCCTCGGCACGACGATCTTGACCTCCACATACAGGTCGCCGGCGCCTCCGCCGTCAGCACGAGGCATCCCTTTGCCGGCCAGCCGCAGACGCTGATTCGACGATGTCCCCGCGGGCAGCTTGACTTTCACCCTCCCGTTCATGGTCGGCACATCGATCTCGGCCCCCAGCGCAGCCTCCGGGTATGTGACCGGGACGTCCAGGTGAAGATCGTCACCCCGCCGCTTGAAGAGCCTGTGAGGCGCAATCCTCGGCGTGAGGTACAGATCGCCTCCGGCCACGCCCTGTCCCGCGAGCCTGATGCGGGAGCCTGAGTGAACCCCGGCCGGGATCTTGACCTGCAGCCGTTTGATCTGCTCTATCTGCCCCCGCCCCCCGCAGTTCGTGCAAACGTCGCCTCGCGACGTGAGCCCCATTCCCTGACACTGCGGACAGGGCTGGGGAGCAGGCACCGCGATCTCGCGGGTCGCCCCGCGAAAGGCGTCTTCCAGAGTCACATCAATATGGAACTGCAAGTCCTGGCCGCGCTGTTTTCTGGATCTCCCGCGACGGCCGCCTCCAAGCAGCTCCTCTATCAGATCGTTCAGATTGCCGTACCCGCCGACGCCCTCGGCTGTCGTCCAGGCGCCGGGCGCACCTCCCGGACCCGTCTGGCTCCATGGCTGGCCGGCCTGGGCGAACTGATCGTACTGCCGCCGCTTCTCCGGGTCGCTCAGTACCTGATAGGCCTCGGCCATCTCCTTGAACTTCTGCTCCGCCTCCTTGTTTCCGGGGTTCACGTCCGGGTGGTACTTGCGCGCGAGCTTGCGGAAGGCGCGTTTGAGTTCTTTCTCATCCGCGTCCCGCTTGACGCCAAGCACCTCGTAGAAATCTCTCTTCGGAGGCATCGCCCTACCTCAACTGCTCACATCCTGAGCCTGCTCACTCCACGTTCACGGTGATCCTCGTCGGTCCCGCGGCGCTGGCTTTCGGTATGGTGATCGCCAACACGCCGTCACGATAGCTCGCCTGCGCCCTGCTCGGGTCTACCGGAATGCCGACGCGGAACGCGCGCCGGAAGCGTCCCACAGGGCGCTCGATCCTCAGATCGCGTACGCCGCTCTCCCGAGCGCGTATCCCCTGCAGCACGATGCCATTCGCGTCGACGTGCAACTCGATGTCTTCCTTCTTCACTCCCGGAAGGTCCAGAAGAAAGATGAGAGCGTCCTCTCGCTCGTGGATGTCCACCTGCGGGGCCCATGCGCTGTCTTCGTGCGGGACCGCGCGGCTGCGCGGCCCCGCTCCCATGTGGTTCAGCTCATCCCACAGCCGAGCCATTTCTCCAAGACCATGGTCTGGCACGAGATGTATCCTCCTGCGCCCCCCCTCACTCACTCTCACGGAACTCGGCGTCAATGACACCTTCATCCCCGCCTTCGCTGCCGCCCTGCTGGCCCGGGGTTTCGGGCCGAGTTCCGGCGCCGGCCGTCTGCGCCCCGGATGCCTGCTGATAGGCAAGCTCTGAGACTTTGGCGAATTCGCGCTGGAGTTCGTCAGCCGCGGCCTTGACGCGGGCCGCGTCTTTGCTCTCGAGTGCCTTGCGGACCTCATCGATCGCGTGCTGCGCCTTCTCCCGCTCATCGGACGGGATCTTATCACCGAGATCGTGCAGGCTGCGCTCCGCACTGTACATCAGCGTCTCGGCCTGATTCCGGGTGTCGGCATCCTCGCGTCGCCCCCGGTCTTCGTCCGCGTGCGACTCGGCGTCCCGAACCATGCGGTCAACTTCGGAGCGATCGAGCCGGCTGGAGCCGGAGATGGTGATCTCCTGCTTGTTGCCCGTCGCGCGATCCTTCGCGGTCACGTTCAGGATGCCATTGACATCGAGGCTGAACGTCACCTCGATCTGCGGGATACCTCGCGGCGAAGGCGGAATGCCCTGGAGCCGGAACCGGCCCAGGCTGCGGTTGTCGGCCGCCATCGGCCGCTCACCCTGCAACACGTGTATCTCGACTTCCGTCTGATTATCCGCGGCGGTCGAGTAGATCTCCGTCTTCTGGGTCGGGATGGTCGTG
>JBEKKD010000178.1:0-7956 GCA_050010895.1 Armatimonadota bacterium | reverse complement strand
GCATCAACGCCGTAGCGACGCAGGCCCAAATCGGTGCCGTTGTAGGTCGGGAAGCGCTTCGCGAGGAATGCCCGGTCGGTGTCGTCCAGTTCCCCGGTCTTGGCCGAGATGCCTGCGTTGAGCGCCGTCGTGAACTGCCGCCCGTAGCGGCCGCTGGCCGCCAGGGTGCCGGAACGATCCGCGGGGGTATCCCGATCCGACAGGTGCGCCACCGTAGTCCGTGCAAGCGAGCCCTCGTCCAACTGCATATCCGCGGTCATACCGGTCTGGCGCGTGCCCGGACGCTGATCGTTCAGCACGCCGAACGCCAGACTATCCTTCCCTCGCGTCTGCATGTACTGGATGCCGAGGACCCGGTCCTGGGTGAACTCCTCTTCCAGGGGGCCGTAGTTCGAAGTCTTCCGGTTCCCGTAGCTCGGCACGATGCCGAAAGCAACGCTCCGGCCCTTGCCGATGCGGAACTTCGCGTCGGGGCCGGCGGGAACATCGAGATACAGGCTCTCGAGGTACAGAAAGGACGGGTCGTCATTTGGAAGCCAGGGGTGAATGTAGATCTCTGCGTAGGCCTGCTTCCCATTGTCCAGCCGCGCCAGCCCGCTCAGCGAGATGCGTTCCCATCGGAGCCGGCTCTCCTTCTCCTCATTGCTGACAACGCCGTGACTGTCCCGTGTGTCGTCGACGACGGTATCAGCATAGTACCGGGTGAGGCTCCAGCCGTGCACCTCGACCGCCGGCGGGCCGGCCGGCTCCTCTGCTGCCAGAAGAACTGTTGGCAGCAGGAGTAACACCAGAGCACAGATCAGCCAGTAGGTCTTCATCGTCTCCGTCTCTCACCTCCGTCCTAGATTTAGGGGCCCACCAGGACGCCCTCGCCCGACGGGTCCATCCAGCAACCCCGGATACGCTCTATACGGCCGCCCACTACTGCTGGGCCGGATGACTGCTCTCGCCCTTCCGCCTGTCGATGATCCGCTGCATTCCCTCTCTGCTCAGGCTGCGCGCTTCGACGAACTTGATCTCGGTCGGCAGGCCGAGTGCTTCCTCAAACCTCTGACGCAGTTGGTTCTGCGTCTGCAGCAGATGACGGACATCCCCCGTCAGCAGGCTGCTGGACACCTCGACCTGGACCTGGACGCGGTCGACCGCGCCGACTCCGTCCACGAAGACCTGGTAGTGCGACTCGATGCCCTCGACCCCGCTCAGCACGCTTTCGATCTGCGTGGGCGATATCGTGACTCCGCCCACGATCACCAGGTCGTCGGTGCGACTCGATACGCGTGCCATACGAGCAAGCGTGCGGCCGCACGCACACGGCTCCGGGTCCAGCGACGTCAGGTCACGGGTGCGGTACCGGATGACCGGAAGCGCCTCCTTGGTGAGTGTCGTAATCACCAACTCTCCCATCTGTCCGGGCGGAAGCACTTCGCCCGATCCCGGGTCGATGATCTCGCACAGGAAGTGGTCTTCGTTGACATGGAGGCCGTTCTTCTGTTCCTTGCACTCGCCCGCCACGCCTGGCCCCATGATTTCGGACACCCGGTAGTTGTCGGTCGCAGAGATGCCGAGCTGGCTCTCGACCCTCCGGCGGGCGTTCTCGGCCCAGGGCTCGCCGCCCAGCATGGCCCACCGCAGGTGCAGACTGCTGCGCGGCAAGCCCTTCTCCTCCAGCGCCTCGGCGATCCGAAGCGCGTATGACGGCGTACCCACGAGCGCAGTCGTGCGGAAGTCCTGCATGATGCTGATCTGCTGCTCCACCGCGCCGGCGGTCACAGGGACAACGGAGGCGCCGATCTCTTCAGCCCCCTGATGAAGCCCGAACGCGTCCGTCAGCAGCCCGTAGGTGAATGAGATCTGGATGACGTCATCCTTGGTCAGGCCACCTGCGGACAGCACGCGAGCGGCCAGCTCACGCCAGTGCCGGAGGTCGTTCTTGGTGTAGCCTGCGACTGTCGGCGTGCTGCTGGTTTCCCAGGGAGCGTGGATTCTGACGACCTCTCGCAGCGGGACCGCAAGCATGTCATAGGGATAACCGCTGCGGAGGTCCTCCTTGGTTGTCAAGGGAAGCTGCCGGAGGTCCTCCAGGGAGCGAATCTGCTCCGGCATCAGGCCGAGCGCTTCAAAGCGCCGCCGATAGAACGGGACGCCCTCCCAGGCACGATTCGCGGTCACCTGCAGCCGTTCGAGCTGTAGCTGCTCCAGGTCCACCCGCGGCATCGTCTCAGCGCGCGGGTTCCAGATCGGCATCACAGACCTCCTCAATGGCCGTCATCCTCCGGGATCGGTGCCCGGAACGTGCGACTCGCTATTCCTCCCAGACCTGCTGGTAACCGCGGCCCAGGTATGCGCGCTGCACTTCCTTCTGGCTCAGCAACTCCTGCGCCACACCCTCCATCACGACCCGCCCGGTTTCGAGCACATACGCGCGATCCGCAATCTGCAGGGCTGCTCGCGCGTTCTGCTCGACCAGCAGAACGGTGAGCCCGCGGTCTCGGAACGCGGGAATGGCGCCGAATATGGCCTTCGACATCCGCGGGGCCAGCCCGAGCGAGGGCTCGTCCAGGAGCATGAGACGGGGCTCCGCCATCAGCGCCCGTCCGATGGCAAGCATCTGCTGTTCGCCGCCCGACAGCGTTCCGCCGGGCTGCTGCTCTCTCTCGAGCAGCACCGGGAACAGCTCATAGACTCGCTCCAGATTCTCCCGCAACCGCGCTCGCTTCTCCCGCCAGCTCAGGTGGTAAGCGCCAAGTAGCAGATTGTCTTTGACTGAAAGAGGCCCGAATACCTGCCGGCCCTCCGGAACTTGGCTAATGCCGGCTCGGACGATCGCCTCGGGCGACCGCCCCCCAACCGTCCTGCCTTCAAATGTGACGGTCCCTCGCCGGGGGGACAGAATGCCTGAGATCGTCTTGAGCGTGGTTGTCTTGCCGGCGCCATTCGCCCCGATCAACGCAACAATCTCACCCCTGTTGACGTGCAGCGAAATGCCCTTGAGCGCCTGCACGCTGCCATAGTATGTGGCGACGCTGGTGAGGACGAGCACGCTAGCTCTCCTCGCCCAGATAGGCGGCGATCACTTGCGGATCGCGCTGTACGTCGCGAGGCGTGCCCTCGGCTATCTTCACGCCGTGATCGAGCACCACGATCTCGTCTGAGACCCGCATCACCAGGTCCATGTCGTGGTCCACCAGCAGCACGGTGACGCCGAGGCTGCAGATACGCTTCACGAGCTCTCCCAGCCGCGCCGTTTCGGCTGTCGAAAGCCCCGCGGCGGGCTCATCGAGCAGGAGGAGCTTCGGCTCCGCCGCCAGCGCTCGAGCCATTTCCAGCAGCCGCTGCTGGCCAAACGCGAGGGATCGTGCTTCGCGGTCGGGCGGCAGGCCGCCGAGCCCCACCAAGTCGAGGCACTCCAGAGCCCTATCGGCCATTCGTCGCTCCTCGCTTCGCATCCCCCGCAGACGAAGCGAGGCGCTCATGATGCCGGCGCGGGTCTGGACGTGAGCGCCGACCATCACATTTTCGAGCACCGTCATGTTGTGGAACAGCTCGACATTCTGGAACGTCCTGGCAACACCCATGCCGGCGATACGGTGCGACGGAAGCCTGCCGGCAGGCTTCCCGTTGACGAGGATCTCCCCGCCGTCGAGGCTGTGGATCGCGGTGACGAGGTTGAACACAGTGGTCTTGCCCGCGCCATTCGGGCCTATCAGCGCCTTGATCTGCCCCTGCTGCACGCGGAAGCTCAGCCCGTCAACCGCCACCAGCCCGCCGAATCGCTTCGTTGCAGATTCTAGCTGCAGCATGGGCCGATCCATGGTCCCGTCATACCGGCTCGGTCTCAACACCGGGCCGGCGGCGCAATCGCGACAGCAGGTCCGACAGACCGCGCCACAGCCCATCGGGGAGGAATACCATCACAGCCATCAGCACCAGCCCGAAGATCACCGGGCTGAGTTCCTGGCGCGACCGTAAGTACTCGGCGAGCAGTGTCACCGCCCCGGCGCCGAAGACGGCGCCCCAGATACTCGCCATCCCGCCGATCACGACCATCACCACGAGCTGGATGGAGGAGGCAAAGTCGAAGCTGTCCGGGTTCACATAGCCGGCTTGGTGAGCGTACAGCCCGCCGGCCAGGCCTGCCAGCGCGGCTGAGATCACGAAAACCTGGAGCTTGTAGCGAGCGATGTCGACTCCGGACGTGCCCGCGGCCACCTCGCTGGTGTGCACGGCCCTCAGAGCCCTGCCCACGCGCGAATTGATCATATTCGACGCCATCGCCAGTGCGAGCAGCACGACTGCGGCCACCAGGTAATACATCCGGGCCTCGGTATCCAGCCTGACGCCGGCGATGGACAGCGGAGCAAAGCCGCTGATGCCGGTCGTGCCAGTCGTCAAACCTTCCCACTGAACCATGATGATATGGACGATCATCCCGAATCCGAGCGTGCCCATCGCCAGATAATGGCCGCGGAGTCGCAGCAGGGGGATGCCGACGGCCGCGGCGATGGCAGAACTGAGAGCGATTCCCACGAGTATGTTCAGCCACGGTGAGAGATGCCCGCCGAGCCTCGTTCCCAGGATGGCCGCAGCATACGCACCGACGCCCACGAAGGCGGCCTGCCCGAGGGATACCTGCCCGGCGTATCCCATGAGCAGGTTCAGCCCGAGCACCACGATCGCGTTGATGCCGATCGCGACCCCCAGATGGAGGGCATAGTCGCCCCTCAATCCCAGTGGAAGCAGGCCGACGACCATCGCGGCCGCCAGGAACCATACGGGGCGCGTGCGAGGCAGCGCGCGCATGGGATCCTCTCTGGCTGCGAGCGGCGGGCGCTGGCTGGTCACGCCGCACTCCTTCGGCCGAGCAGGCCGCTGGGCTTTGCCAACAACACGAGCAGCATCACGCCGAACGCGATGGCATCCTTGTATCCGGACCAGCCCGCCGGACTCACTCCCGCCCCGAGCGACTCGAGCGTGCCAAGGAGCAGACCGCCGAGGACGGCGCCGAACGGGTTGCCGATGCCGCCGAGAATCGCTGCCGCGAACCCCTTCAGCCCCAGCATGATGCCCATGTTGTACTGCGCCATCGCCAGCGGGGCCACGATCGCTCCTGCCAGGCTCCCGAGCAGGCCGCTGAGAGCGAATGACAGCCTCACCATCCGTTCCGCCGGTATTCCGACGAGCCGAGCAGCTTCCCGGTTCATGGAGCACGCCCGCATCGCCTTGCCGATCTGCGTCCTCTCACCCAGCAGTCGCAGCGTCGCCATGGTCACTATCACGATCCCAATGACCCAGACGTGTTGAGGCAGGATTGTCGCGCCTGCAATCCCGATGGAAATCGGGGTTTCTCCCGAGAAGGGGCGCATCGGCAGTGCGTCTGGCCCCCAGAGCCACATGGCCGCGCCCCGCAGCAGGATCGATGCCCCGACTGTGATGATGACCAGCGTGATGACTGATGCGTTGCGCGCGGGCCGGATAGCGCCCCACTCCAAGGCGGCGGCGATGACAGTGACCGCCGCCACACCGGCAAGGACCGCCACCGGCATCGGCGCGCCCGCGGCCGAACACGAGATGGCGATCAGCGCGCCCAGCGTCACGAATTCGCCCTGGGCGAAGTTCACGATGCCGGTAGCATTGTAGATGAGGGCGAACCCGAGGGCGATCATCCCATAGATGCTGCCAAGGGTCAGGCCCGAAACCAGGTACTGGGTGAGCGCGGAAGCCGTCATGAGCTGGGTCGCTCAGTCCGGTGGGCCGGAGGAATGGCCGGACCCGACCGGCCCGGCAGCCTGGAGATGCCGAGTCGGCCGTGCTCGCCACAGGTCAACCTATTGCAGCAGCTTCCACTTGCCGTCGGCAATCTCAACCATCACGAAGGCGTCTTTTGGAGAGACCATTGTGGTCCGTGGGTGAGAAGCTGAAAACGCCGTCGGTGCCCACGAAGTTGGTGGCCTTCTCGGTGCCATCCCGTATCGTCGCTGGCTCAGCCCCGCTCGTCCGCAAGGCCGCGGTGATGAGCTTGATCGCGTCCCAGGCGTGGCCGCCGAAGTGATCGGGCGGTGCTTATACTGGGTCTCGCACCCGATATCTCACTCTCTACTCCTCATCATCCAGCGCGTGCGCGACGCGCCACTACTTCAACAGCTTCCATTTGCCGTCCGCGACCTGGATCATCACGAATGCGTCCTGGGTGAGGCCGTTGTGATCCGCCGGCGAGAAGTTGAAGATCCCGCCAGTGCCGACGAACCGCTTCGTCTGTTCGATATTGGCGCGGATCCTCGCCCGGTCGGGCCCGACCTCTCGCAGCGCCTTCGCCAGTAGCTGGACCGCATCCCAGGCATGTCCGCCGAACGTGTCGGCCGGCTTGCCGAAGGCGGTCTGGTAGCTCGATGCATATGTCTGCAGGAGCTTCTTCTGCGCATTCTTCGCCGGAATCTGGTCCGCGACCAGCAGGCGCCCGGCCGGCAATACCACGCCATTGGCTGCCGACCCGGCGAGGTTCAGGAACGTCGCGTTCGCCACGCCGTGGCTGCAGATCAGGGGGATGCGCATGCCCAGTTGCTTCATGTTCTTGGCAACGATCGCGGGACCGGGGGGCGTGCCCCAGCAGACCACAGCCTGCGCGTTCGTCCCGCGGATCTTGGTAAGCTGGGTCTCCATGGAGGTATCCTTGGGCCCATATTCCTCTTTGGAGACGACCGTGATCCCCGCGGCAGGGAACAGCTTCTCGATCTCGCGAAGGCCGCCCTTGCCGAATGCCGTGTTATCGGAGAGGGAGGCGACTCGCGTGATCTTCTTCCCCTTCAGGTATTGAACGATCTTCTGAACGGCCGTGCGGTCGGACTGCGGCGTCTTGAACACCCACTTATTCACCGGCTCGACGATCTCGATGCCGGCCGCGCATGAGATCAGGGGCACCTGCACCTTCTCCATGTACTGCACCAGAGCCATGGTGGTGCCAGTGCGGCTGGGCCCGATAATGGCAAGCACTCTGTCATGCTCGACAAGCCGCTTGGCCGCATTCAGCGCCTCCGCGGGCTCGCCCCGGTCCTCTTCGATGACGATCTGCAGCGGGTGGCCCTTGATCCCTCCGCTGCTGTTGATCGCCTTCTCCATCATCTGCGCCGTGTTGCGCTCGGGTATGCCGAGCGACGACGCATCGCCGGTAATAGAGAAGATCGCGCCGATCGTGTACGGTTCGCCGCTGGGCGTGCTCGCCGGCTTGGCGTAGCCGAGCGCGCTGAACGCAACCAGCAACGCGCCTGTCACCAGCAGATGAGTCGTCCACCGCATCATTGGTCTCGCCCTCCAATATGGGATGTTAGACAGCAGCCGATCCTCAGATTCTGCTGAGTTCCGCCGCGGACAGCACATGGGCGCCCCCGGTTTGCAGCGCCGCGATCGCCTCCGCTACCGTATCGATGCGGATGATCACCACGGCGTTCTCACCCCGTTGCCCCACGAACGCGTACAGGTACTCGATATTGAGACCCCGCTTGGTCAGCATATCCACCACTTCAGCAAGCCCGCCGGGCCGGTCCGGCATCTCGACTGCGATCACCTCGGTTTCACTGACTGTGAAGCCGACCGTGGTCAGCGCCTGCTTGGCCTCCGTCGGCCTGTCAACGATCAGCCGCAGCACGCCGTAGTCGATGGTCTCCGCCAGCGAAAGAGCGCGTATGTTCACGCCTGCTGCGGCCAGCGTGCGGGTGACTTCTGCCAGCCGACCGGACTTGTTCTCAAGGAAAACCGAGATCTGTACTGTTATCATTTCCCCAAGTCCCTCCGGTCAACGACTCGTTTCGCCTTCCCCATGCTTCGCTCGATCGTCTTTGGCTCCACCAGGCGAACCGACACGTGCAGACCGAGCGCGTTCTCGATGCCCGCGCGGATCCGGTCGGCGATCGCCGCCAGCTTCGCGATCTCGTCGGAGAAGCGCTCGGCCGACACCTCCACCTG
>JBEKKD010000177.1:0-7963 GCA_050010895.1 Armatimonadota bacterium | reverse complement strand
AAGCTGGCAATCACCTTCTTGCCCATGGATCATTGACTTACCCCCGCCACTTCCCGAGCGGCTCGAGCTTCTCTCTCAGCGCGGCGATCATCTCATCCCAACCCTTGACCGTTTCAAGCCCGAACGGCCCCCGATCACTTGACAGGACACTCGGGATCACGCCATGCCCCTTCACGATCAGCCAACTGTTGAGCCACCATCGCCGGACTCGGCAGTATCTGATTCGCTCAAGAGAGATCTTCTCGACCCACCCCGGGAAGGCTCGGCGGACCAGGAGCGCGTTGCTGTCTACAGCCACACCTGCAAGCGGAACTCGCCATTCCAGCAGGTTGAAGGTAAGCAATAGAGCGATGGAAAGCGCCGAGAGAGAGAGCTCCCTCAAACTGTAAGCAGGAGGACCGATCGCCGAAGAGGCGAGAAAGACGACGAACGCGCCCGAAAAGACCACGAACAGCCAAGCGATCATCGTCAGCCACACTCGCCACGGCCACCAAAGCTGCCACCACCGGACCTCCCCCTCGTCATTCATCCCTCGTGCCTTTCTGTCCCTGCGGATAGCCTACTCCCGCACCGCGTCGTCCCCCGCTGCCACCCGCCTCTTGAACCCCGCCATCAACCTCCGCGTTACCGGTCCCGCCGTGCCATCGCCGACAGGGCGACCATCCACTCTCGTTACCGGGCACACCTCGTGGCTGGTGCTTCCCAGCATCACCTCGCTGGCATTCCTGAACCGCTCCAGCGATACCCGTTCCTCGCGTAGCGGAATGCCCTCGTCCGCCGCGATCTCAACTACGAACTGACGCGTGATGCTGGGCAGAATCTCCGGCCCCAGCGGCGTCGTCAGCACGCACCCCTCCTCGACGCAGAAGACCGCCATCGAGGCCGCTTCGGTCACGTACCCTTCGGCATCGTAGAGTACCGCCTCGTGCGCGCCCCCGTCAATCGCCGCGGTGTGAGCCAGGATATTCGGGAGCAGGTTCGTGGACTTGATATCGCATCGCTTCCACCGCACATCCGGCGCGGTCATCACTGACTCGCCATCCCGGTTGATCCGCGCCAGCATCGGCGTGATATCGCGCACAGTCACCAGCACTGTCGGCACCAGGTCTTGCGTGTAGGCGTGTCTGCGCGGCTGCACGCCGCGCGTGATCTGCAGATAGACACTGGCGTCGGGGAGTTCGCTCCTCTGGTATGCCCGCTCGATCACCTCGGCGATGATGTTCACATCCACATAACCCATATCGATCTCGTGCAGGCTTCGCCGCAGCCGCTGCAGGTGGCGCTGCATCGCCCACAGCCGGCCGTCGTAGCTGCGCATCGCCTCATACACCGCATCCCCGAAAAGAAAGCCGCGATCGTGGATGGAGATCACGGCGCTCTCGGGTTCGACGAATTGTCCGTTCAGGTAGATAACTTCGGGCATTGCTATCCTTCTCTGGGATGGGTGCTGGGACACGCTCTCGGGAGGTCACTGCTGCGTTGGCTCCGTCGTCGGCGCGCGGGCGCGGCCGAGGCCAAAGGCGCCCAGGGATGCGAAGATGAGCCAGCAGGCGGCGATGGTGACGATGATATCGCCAGCGCTCCCGGGCGCGATGAAGGTCGGCTGAGGGATGATGCGCGGAAGAGGAAGCACGTCGGACAGAGGCGTGAGGCGCGTCTGCGGCGTGATCGGCTTGTGGATCGCGTAGGCGGGCGAATCGAGAAGCGCGACCAGCCGCTGGTCGCCGGCGCGCTCTGCGAGCGTGCGGTCGACGGGCATGCTCCCGCCATTGGCCGCGATCACGAGGAAGTTGAGGAACACGCCGACCGCGGCCACCCGCATCGGCCAGAGATGGCGGTTGGCGATCAGCGCCGCGACGAGGATGAGATAGGAGAGGATGTTGGATCCGGTGCCAAGACGGACGCCGTATGACGAACCGCTCATTCCCAGTATCGCCAAAGCAACCTTCACCATCGCGGCGAGGATGAACAGGCTCGGCGCGCGCAGGTCGAAGTCTCTCAGTCGCGCCATCCTGCCGCCGGCGAACGCGCCCACAATCAGAGCCACCAAGGCGGCATCGAGAAGCATGCTCCGCTCGTTTCTGCCCTCAGTTCGTTAGTGACGCAGAATCACGGTGGCCATCACGAATGCGATGAACAGCAGCCACCAGACAATTCCCACACCCAAGGCCCAGGGTCCCATGGTATCGCTGCGGCCGGAGCGAACGGTCACCAGGAGGGTGAGCGCGCTCACCAGCGCAATCGCCGCTGAGAGCAACGCACACGTGCCCACGACGGTCACGCCGAAGTGCCACGGGGTAAGCAGAATGCCCAGCGTCACCGGGAACGTTGACTGGAACACCATCGCGCCGGTGATGTTGCCGAGCGCGAGCGTATCCTTGCTCTGCCGAACCCAGATCACCGAGTTGAACTTCTCCGGCAGTTCCGTGGCGAGGGGAGCGACGATCAGGGCGATCACCAGCGGCGGAAAGCCGATCACCTGTGATATCTCCCGCACGGCGTCCACGAACACGTACGCGCCACCGACGATGAGGCCGACCGCCACCAGCACCTGTGACGACACGGCTCGCATCCGCGGCGGCTCGTCCGCGATGGTCTCCCGCCGCGCGCGATGCGCGGCGGCGTCAGCAGGCGGAAGGAGCGGCAGGGCTGCCCACAGGACATTGAGGTGCAGCGGCTCTTCCTTCTCGCCTTCGCCAACTTCCCGCAAGTTGAGGTAGACGTAGTAGGCATAGCAGATCAACAGGCCCAATGCCACCAGCTTGCGGGCCCAGTGCCCGATGGGGGTGAAGCTGATCGCGATCGCGGCGGCATACAGCGGGACGAAAAAGCCGAGATCGCGCTTCGCCACCGTGCGGTTCACCGCCAGATGCCACGAGGTCGCCCGGCGCTTCCGGTAGACCCATGCCGAAAGGGCCGTGACGAAGAAAGCGGCAGTGGCGAGCATGAAGGGCGCGCCGAGGATGGCGCCCAGCCCGATCTCGTGACTGGCCTCCCCGCGGAAGAGCACGAGCGCAACGAACGGGATCAGCGTTTCGGGCAGCGCCGTGCCGACGGCTGCAAGCACGCTGCCGACTGCGCCCTCCGAGAGCCGCAGACGAACCCCGAGCCATTCGACGCCGTTCGTGAAGAGCTCGGAGCCAACGATAATGACGAGGAAACTGAGCAGCAGTAAGGCGATGTTGTGAGCCATACCAGCGGCTTTACTTCTCCGGCGGCCGGAGGCGAGCCTGCCCGAGCCCGAGAGGAGAACGGGGAAGGGAGAGCCGCCGACTCAGACAGTGATTGCTGGGGTAACGCGTTCCGCTTTGCCAAGGAGCGTGAGCGCGACCAGAGCTGATAGTGTCAGCACGCCGGCGGCGACGAAGAACGGATAGCGGATGTTGATGTCCCCGACATAGCCACCCGCGAGCGGGCCCAGGAACGCGCCCGCGCCCTGCGCGGTTGCCATCAGCCCCATGACGCGGCCGGCGCGTCCCTCCGGGGCGAGTTCCGAGATCAGCGCCAGCCATGCAGGCAGCCCGAGCATGAAGCCGAGCGCCACGAACATTCCGCTGACGACGAGGCCGATCACCGAAACGGATCGCGCTACAGCCCAGAGCGCGGCCGAAGTAATGCAGAGCGCCAGTTGCACCACGCGGCGCTTCGGCCATCGGTCGCTAAGATGCCCCAGCGGGATGCCCAGCACGCCCGCCGGCAGGAACAACGCCAGCAGCAGAAACCCAATGCTCTGCGGCGGTATGCCAATCGCCTTGTTGACGAACAGCGCCAGGTACGGTGCAACTGTGGCCGTGGCGAACGTGTTGCCGAGGGTGATGATGATGATGATAGCGACGATGCGCCCGCTCGGCCACTCGCCCGGAGTGCCATCCCTGACGTGGCCCTCATATGCGTCGGTATCGCGGAGCTTCCGCGCACAGATCAGCGCGATCGCGGCCACCACGATCACCATGGCGAACGGCGCCCTGCTTTCCCAGTCGGGGCGATAGCTCTGCATTGCCCACAGCTTCATCGCGCCGCTCGCCAGAGCCGGCCCGATCGCTATCCCGGCCATATAGCCGGTATTCATCACGCTCATCGCCACGCCCCGCTGCTCTGTGGGCACATTGTCCGGGACTGCTGCGAAGAGGGGCGGCCATAGTGAAGCGGCACCCGCTCCGTCGATCGCTCGCATGGGTAACAGCACGAGAAACACCAGTGCCGGAGCAGCGACGAATGTGTCCATCGGCACGATGCAAATCGCCAGCGCAGTCGCCACCGACATGGCGAACCCCAGCATCACGTACTTGCGGCGACCGTGGTGATCGGAGAGGCTGCCGAAAGGCAGCTTGAATATCATTTCCGCAACAAGAAAAGTCGAGATCAGCACGCCGATGGTGCGCCAGGGCCGGTGCAGATCGTTGTGGATGTAGAAAGGCAGAGAGAGATTATTGACCGACGACTGCACCACCTCTCCCAGCACCACCATCAGCGCCAGCCGCCCCAGCGCCGGGTAACGGCGGAAGACGGAGAGGTAGGTTCGCTGGAGGAGATTGAGCATGTGGTCCATGCTCTTCAACGAGAGCATCGGCGAATCCTAGCAGAAGGGGCAGGAGCCGATCTCCTGCCCAGCCCGTGCATCGGCACGCGGCGCGCGCCCGTCGCCGCCTCGCTGTCGGTAACGGCGCCCTCTTACCCTTTCATCACCCCCATCGGCTTCAGCATCGCCACCATCTTCGAAATGCCGGCGCCGTCGCAGACGCGGACGACCTGGTGGACGTCCTTGTATGCCTCCGGCATCTCCTCTGCTAGGCCCTCGCGGCTGGCGGCTTTGGCGTAGATGCCCTGCGCGGCGAGTTCCTGGGCTATGTTGCGGCCGCGGGCGTTCCTGATCGCGGCGTGGCGGCTCAACACCCGACCCGCTCCGTGACAGGTCGAACCCCAGGTCTCCCTCATCGCGCCTTCGGTGCCGACCAGCACATAAGAAGCCGTGCCCATGTCGCCGGGTACGATCACCGGCTGACCGGTCTTCCGGTGCAGCGGTGTGAGCTCTGGATGACCGGGGCCGAAGGCGCGGGTTGCTCCCTTGCGGTGAACGCAGAGGCGCTTCGTCGCGCCATTGACCGGATGCTCCTCGATCTTGGCCACGTTGTGCGCGACGTCGTAGATGATCTCCATGCCCAGCTTTCGGGCGCTGGTCCCGAAGACGCGCTCGAACGCCTCGCGCGTCCAGTGGGTGATGCACTGGCGATTGGCCCAGGCGTAGTTCGCGGCCGCGGCCATCGCCGCGAGGTAGTCTTGCCCTTCGGGCGACTGCACCGGCGCGCAGGCAAGCTGTCGATCCGGGAGGGTGATGTTGTACCGTTGAACAGCGTGCTGCATCACCATCAGGTAGTCGTCGCACACCTGGTAGCCGAGACCGCGCGAACCGGTATGAATCATCACCATGATCTGGTTGAGATCGGCGATCCCGAGCGCCGCCGCGATCTGTGGGTCGTAGATCTCCGCGACGTACTGGACCTCCAAGAAATGATTGCCCGACCCCAGGGTGCCAAGCTGAGGCCGGCCGCGCTCCTTCGCCCGATCCGAGACCTTGCCCGGATCAGCGTTCTCGATGCGGCCGGCGCTCTCGATATGCTCGTGGTCGTCGGGCCAGCCCATCCCCTCGCCGATCGCCCACTGCGCGCCCGTGAGCAGCGCCCTATCGAGCACGCGGGCGTCGACCCGCACCTTGCCCTTGCTGCCGACGCCGGAGGGCACGTCTATGAAGAGCTGATTGACGATGTCCCTCACCCGCGGCTCGACTTCGTCGCGAGTGAGGGTCGTGCGCAGCAAGCGCACGCCGCAGTTGATGTCGTACCCCACACCGCCCGGCGAGATCACGCCTGTCTCGACGTCAGTTGCCGCCACCCCGCCGATTGGGAAACCATAGCCGTAGTGGATGTCGGGCATGGCCATCGAGGGGCCGACGATACCAGGCAAGGTGGCGACGTTCGCCACCTGCTCCAGTGAGTTGTCCGATATGATCGCCTGCATCATCTCCGCGGAAGAATAGATGATCCCATCCGACTTCATATCGGGCTTGTAGCTGCGGGGGATGCGCCAGCGATACGGGTCAATGCGTTCGATCTTCCCCATCCATGCTTTGGCCACCGGAGTTCTCCTCCTGGCCGCGGTAAGCACGACCGGACGGCCGCCATCATGGTAGGCGCGCGGGAGAGGGAAATCAAGGCACGATGGGCGGCAGGAGCACAACACAGGAGCTGGTGCTCTAATCCGACAAAGGAGAGGCAGACGGCCGCAGGCCGCTGTTCGGAGCTCCCCGTCGCCTCGGAAGCGCTAGGTAGAGGATTGCGGCGTCTTCCGGCGTAATCGTCTATGGGCTATGTCTGAGTACGGCATTCGAGGGGTGAAGCAGCGTGGAACACGAGTCCCCCGAGCAAGATGGTACCGGTGCGGGCACGTCCTGCATGGCATATTGCCTTGCCGTTGACCTTGTCGCCTCAACCGCGATTGGGCAGACGCTAACCCAGCACCAACTGATCCGCTTCAATCGAGCGCTTGTTCACCAGATTGAACCCCACCTCGCTGGGCTGGGACTCACCGACACGCTGCTGAAATTCACTGGAGACGGATGGCTCCTGATCACCCCCGACGCGAGCAAGATCGACGCGCTTTGCTGCCTGGCGGTGATCTTCGAGGCGAGGTTCGTGGCAGAGATGGCGGGCCTTTCCAGCCTCCCCGAGCCGTCGATCCCACGCCCCCGCCTGGCCGTCGGCTCGGGGTACGACCTCCAGGTCAAGCTGCCTAACGGCCAAATCGACTATGTCGGGGATAGCGCACGAAGAGCCGTCCGTGCGCTGCAATTCTGCAATCCGGATGCCGAGTTGAGCGTCATCCCCGTCTGTGAGCCGATCAGGCAGGCCGTGTACAGGGACTTCGACACCGCGCCCTTGGACGCCGCGGAGGTCCCCGAGGCGGCAAAGCTAGAGGAGTCGTTCCCTCTCTTCGTTCTAGGACAGCTCCAATCGAAGGCGGCCGCGGACCCTAATGCGCCGGACTGCTATGCCTAC
Organism: Armatimonadota bacterium; assembly: GCA_050010895.1. Lineage (GTDB taxonomy): Bacteria > Armatimonadota > Hebobacteria > Hebobacterales > Hebobacteraceae > JBEKKD01. The sequence goes on along the minus strand of JBEKKD010000177.1, from coordinate 911 downwards.
ACTCTCGGCGTGATCGGTCGGGGAGATGAAGCCAGATTGGCGCTCCAGCAAGCCGTACCGGATGCACAACGCGACCAGACGCAGTCATCGGTCGCGCGACAGTGGACTAAGCTAATCTGGGGTGCTCCAGACTACCCACGCGCCGTCGATTGGTTTCGGGCTATGCTCGCGGCCGATGCACGGCCGGACGTGGTGACTTTCAATGTGCTGGTTGCTAGATCCCCGGATTATGCGGCGGCCGAGGGCTGGTACGAGAAGATGGCGCCGGCTGGGGTGCTGCCCGACGTGGTCACCTTCAACACCCTGATCTCCAAGGCCCCGGACTATGCGGCGGCCGAGGGCTGGTACGAGAAGATGGCGCCGGCTGGGGTGCTGCCCGACGTGGTCACCTTCAACACCCTGATCTCCAAGGCCCCGGACTATGCGGCGGCCGAGGGCTGCGCGCAGCGGATGCGGGATGTCGCGCTTGTGGTGAACAGCCAGATCTGTTGCACAGTGCTCAGCCGTAGCTTGGCAGGAGAGAGTGCGGCTGCTGTCCTGGCGTGGTTCCTTGCTCAGGAGTGCGAGAGCCTCGAGCCGATCCAGGCGGCTATCAAAGCCTTTCGGCGGGCCGGCCAAGTGACTGATTCGCTCTGGCTCGCGCTGAAGTATCCACTGCTTCAGGCTGCTCAGAGCGCCATTGGCCGGCACCTGGGCGAAGCAGAGCGAACCCTCTCTGAGATGCCTGACGCTGATCCGCGCCTCCTTCGCGCGTCCTGCGTCGTAGCGGTGCATTTGGTTGCACGCGGCAGGCTAGCCTGTATTATGCATGAGAGAAGAGGGGGAAAAAGGGGAAACGCCTCTGGAGCGCGAAGGATGCGGGTATGACGCCAAATCCTGCATCGCAGCCAGAGGCATTCCCATGACAGACT
>JBEKKD010000176.1:0-7975 GCA_050010895.1 Armatimonadota bacterium | reverse complement strand
GTCTGAGCGACGAGTGCTGCCAGCGCATCGCTCAGAATCGGCACAACGGATTCGGGCGGGGCCTCCGGGGGGTAGCTCTCCTCGTGCACATGTCGCAGGTGAGAGGTCAGGTCAGAGACCCCAACGATGAAGTGCGTCGGACGGATACTCGCCACCACGATGGCAGCACCGTCGGGGTTCAGCTGGATCAAGGTCGGCCTTCGACCTCGCACCGAATCGCCGGGTCCTACTTCAACGACGATTCCCTGTTCGATCAGGTCCGCGATCAGCACCGAGACGGTGGCCGGGCTGATCTCAGCTTGACGGGCCAGTTCGGCGCGGGAGATGGTGCCACCCTCCAGAATGCGGGCCACGATCTTCCCGGTGTTCAGGCGTTTCAGCAAAGCCGACTGGGCTGCAGGCGGTCTTGTTCTCAATGGCTGATTCCTTCGAGCATCGGAGAATATAGCATCCCGGAAGGGCTGTGTCAATAGGCAAGGGAGGTCTTCCACGGTCCTCTCTCGAAAGAGGGCACGACGTGCTTGACAGATCGATGATATCACGCCACTATTCGGTAGACTGACGAAGGAAGTTCTGCCGACGATCACTATCAGGGAAGGCAACGGGGCATGGCACGGTGTGGTACGGCGACTATGCTCGCACCGACTCGCGTTCTTGCCAATTCGCCTCGAGAAGCGATCCCATGCTCGGCCCGAGTGGGCCTGATCGAAGCAGACAGGCGGACCAGGTGAGCGACGCCGACTTCCGACACGACGCCAACTCTATAGGAGGTCACTGTTGACACGCAGCCGGCTCGATCTATCCGGTCAATGGCGCCGCAGCATCGACGACGTGGACATCGGCCCCGTGACGGTGCCAGGGGGCTATGCGCCAGTTGGGGAATGCGTCCTGACCCATGAGTTCCAGATCCGGTCTCAAGAGATGAAACGGCCGGGCCGGTGGTTCCTGTGCACCGAGGGGGTACTGGCCTCGGCAGAGTTCACGCTCAACAGTCATGGACTGGGAAGAGCCGGCCCCTTCACGCCTTATGACTTCGAGATCCCGAGTGGGGTGCTTGGAGAGAGCAACCGAATCTGCGCTCGAGTGCGGGATCTCGTAGAGCTGTTTGGCCCCACTCCTGGGAGGCGCTTCGATGCCGGGCTCGTCCGCGACATCTACCTGCAGCGGCGGCCCGCCGCGTTCATCGAGTCAGTGGCGTTCCGCCCGGCTCTGAGCGACGATCTGTCGGTGGCACGATGCACCGTCACAGCAGCCGTCAACGGCCCCGAGCCCGGCCTGGTGGAGGCGATCCTTGCCGAAAGGGAAACGGGCCGGGTGGTCGCGGCAGGACAGGCCGAAGCTGGAGATGCGATCGCCTTCGAGGTCGAGCGCCCTGAGCTCTGGTCCTGCGAGGCGCCGCACCTCTACACGCTTACCGTGCGATTGGCGGGGAAGGAAGGCGACTATGTCGAGGAAATGGTTGGCTTCCGCCGCCTCGAGATCCGAGGCAGGGACTTCTTCCTGAACGGGCGGCGCCTGGTGCTCAAGGGTGTATGCCGACATGAGTTCACGCATGCCAGCGGATATAGCCCTCCGGTGGCGGAAGTGCGGCGAGAGTTGGCGCATATCAAACAGGCGGGCTTCAACTACATTCGCCTCGTGCACTCCCCGCAATCAGCCTACGTGCCGCGCATCGCATCCGAACTCGGGATACTGGTGAGCGAGGAACCCGGTGCCTGCTGGCACGATCTCGGGAATCCGGCGATCGCGGCGGCTGCCCACGAGGCGCTCCGCCGGACTGTCCTGAGGGACCGCAACTGTCCGTCGGTCCTGGCCTACCTCATCTACAACGAGTGCCTACCGAACACGACCTATGCAAAGCAGGCGGCTGCCATCTGTCGAGAGCTGGATCCTGACTGCTTCCTGTCCTTCGCCGATGACTCCCGGGAGCACGACAATGTGAAGGCCATGGCCGGGGCGGCCGGGCTCGCCTATTACGGGATCAATCGCTACGACTTCCATGCCGCCAGCTACGTCGAGGCCATGAAGCACTATCAGGACCGGCCTCTGGTCTTCACGGAGTGGGGAGGATGGTACGGGCAAGGAAACCCGCGCTTGCTGGGGCTTCTGGCCAGCACCTTTGCGCAGCATGTGCAGTCAGAGGCGGAACCGCGCGTGGCAGGCTGCAGTTTCTGGGTATGGGCCGACTACGAAGAACACTCCAGGCCGGGGCCGGGCAATGTCGATGGGTGGACCGTCGAGGGCCTGGTCGACAGGAATGGGCAGCCGAGAAGCGATCTACAGGCCCTCTCCGAGATGTGCTTCGCTATGGATCATCCGGTGCCGGCTCCCAGGCCGCGGGTCGAGGTACTCGCCGAAGCGCCTGGGCGAGAGTCGGCGTGGACTCCCGTGGCGCTGACTGGGCTTGCCGGCGACCAATCGGCCCTGGTTGGCCAGATTGAGGAGATGCGCCGCCAGTACCATTTTGCGCCGCCGGTGCTGGGGCGCGTGACCGTGGCGGGGATAGAGTTCGCCTGCTCGGAGTACATGGACGTGGCCTGCCCGCTCTTGCTTGGGCCCGGCCGCGAGCAGGTCGAGATTCCCGTGAACGCCTCGGTACGCGCCGTGGCAGTGTTAGGCCACATTGCCCTGAGGGGAGGGTATCCGTTTTCTGAAGTCCTGGCGCGGTGGCACAGCCACGAGGAACCTGCCGTTGGATTCGGTGAGCTGGCCTCTCGATACGAGTTCGTGTTCGACCACGGCACCGTCGTGCACGAGTTGCGGCACGGGATCAACATGCTCCGGGGCAATGACATTTGCCGGTGGTGGAAGACCGCGCCCCGCGCGCCTCAGACCGCGCCCGCGATCCGGATCGTGCTTGATCCCTCGTATGAAGAGCTTCGGTTCGACCTGTGGGAGACCGAGTTCGAGACCCCCGGCCTGCTCAAGTTCATCCGATGGAGCCTGATGGATGGGAGATCGATTCAAGCGATGCTCGCGCTCAGCGTCGCGGGCGCCAAATGAGCTCGTACATGATCTGCGCCGATAGCAGTGAGATTCGACGGCAGACGGAGCGGCTCGGGATGCCCGTATGCGATGCCATCCTGCAGGCATTGCAAGAGACCACTCCCGCGGGCGAACCAGTGCCCACCATCCTTGCCGTCTGCCCGACCTCGCCTGCAGTGGTGAGAGCCGCCCTTCAGGCGTCGAAGGAGGCGGAGGCGCCGCTCTTCTTCGCGGCGACGCTGAATCAGGTTGATATCGACGGCGGATATACGGGATGGACGCCGGCGGGATTCGTGCGCCTGGTGGGAGAGCTGGCGAAGGAAGTCGGCTACACGGGACCTGTGGTAGTGGGGCTGGATCACGGCGGCCCATGGCTTAAGCACACCCATCAGCAATGGCCGCTCGCGCGGGCGATGGAGGGAGTTAAGGAGTCGCTGGTCGCCTGCCTGGAGGCCGGCTACGACCTGCTGCACGTTGACCCAACGGTAGATCGCACGCTGCCGCCGGGCGAGGGGATCTCCATCGAGGTGGTAGTGGAGCGCACCCTGGAACTGATCGCGCACACGGAAGCTCATCGCCGCGCGCAGAGACTGCCGCGAGTGAGCTACGAAGTGGGCACGGAGGAAGTACACGGTGGGCTGGCCGATCTGTCGGTGTTCGACCGATTCCTGATGGGTCTCAAGCAAGGTCTGGCAGAGCGAGGTCTGAGTGACGTGTGGCCCTGCTTCGTGGTGGGAAAGGTCGGCACCGATCTCCATACAACGGTGTTCGACCCGGTGGTGGCCAGAGATCTGGTCGCGCGGGCCGCGGCCTACGGCTCGGTGATCAAGGGACACTATACCGACTATGTCGACAACCCGGACGCCTATCCGCAGTGCGGCATAGGCGGGGCGAACGTCGGTCCCGAGTTCACGGAGTGCGAGTATGGCGGGCTAGAGACGCTTGCCCGGCGGGAGGAGGAGTTAGTCGCGCAACGCCGGGTGACAGAGCCGTCAGGCATCATGGCTGCGCTTCGCGAGGCCACTGTCGCCAGCGGACGGTGGCAGAGGTGGCTCCAGCCGGAGGAGATAGGGCTTCCTTTCACCGAACTCGCGTCCGAGCGACAGGGGTGGCTGATGCGCACCTGCTGCCGGTACGTCTGGTGCGATTCCGCGGTCGAGGCCGCGCGGCAGCAGCTCTACCGCAACCTCGCTACCGCTGGGGAAGAGAACGAAACGGTCGTCCTGCGCGCCATCAGCGAGAGCATCGCAAAGTACTACCAGGAATTCGGGGTGGCCGGGACACTCGAGAGAATGGCCCAGGCACTACGCCGGGCAGTACCCGACTCATGACATCTTGCGTCGAACCAAGCCGCGACCGGACGAGAGGACCTATTGCGGTCGGGGGCGTCTCGCCTCTGATCCGGAGGCTGGTCAGCGAGGAGAAGTGATCGTATGAGTTACGCAGTACGCTATGACAACTCGTCGGCGCCCAAGCTTGGCGCCGTCTTCAATGCCATCGGAGCCTTCAGTCAGAAGGGAAGGGAGCCCACGGGCGGCAGCTCCGGCGGTTCGTTCGAGAGTCGGAAGCGGGCAAGGATGGCAGTGCGAAGAACGGGCCCAACTGGCTCTCTACCGGGACATCCTCTGGGTAGGAACTGACCCCGCAGTGCCGCCCATAGCTGGCGAGTCGGAGGAGTGGCACAAGTGCCTACGAAACGCGACCGTGTCTTTGCGTCGATCAGACGAGAGGGCTATGATGCCATTCCGTGGCAGTTCGACCTGACCACGGCCGTCGCGGATAGGGTCCGTGCCTACTATGGCATGGATGACTTGCTCGCCGCAACAGACGACCATATCGTCTTCGTCGGGGCGAACGCTCCGGCCGGCTATGTGGCGGAGCCGTCCGAGCCCAACACCGTGCGGAACGAGTTCGGCTCGGTGTGGCGCATATCGGCCTTCGACACCGCCGTCGGTGACTGGGGCGGGCACATCTCCTACCCGCTCAGGCGACCGGCGCTCGAAGGCTACACGTTCCCGGACGGAGCCTTGCCGGGCCGGTGGGAACAGGCCAAGAAACTCAGAGCCGATCAGCCCGATCACTTCGTTGTCGCCTCCGGGCACGGATTATTTGAGCCGGCGTGGGCGCTGTGCGGATTCGAGAACTACCTCGGCTATATGGCCGGAGAGCCAGGGTTCGTCGTGGAGCTCACCGACCACCTGGTGGACTACTCCTGCAAGGTGACGGCACAACTGGCGGGGGTCGGGATCGATGGGATCAGATTCGGCGACGATTGGGGGTTCCAGGATCGACTGATGATGCGCCCCGAGCTCTGGCGACAGCTCCTCAAGGAGAGCTATCGCCAGATCTACGGAACTGCCCGAGACGTTGGTCTCGTAGTGATGATCCACTCCTGCGGCAACATCACAGATCTCCTCCCGGACTTGATCGAGATTGGCGTAGAGGTCGTCCACCCGCTGCAGCCGGAAGCCATGAATGTAACCTACTGCCAACGCGAGTTTGGGAGGGATCTGGCCTTCTGGGGCGGCTTGGGTTCACAGAGCACGCTGCCCCACGGCTCCCCGGCGGAGGTTCGAGCGGAAGTGCGCCAACGCCTGAGACTGTTCGCCGATGGAGGCTACATCCTGGCGCCGGCCGGCGCCGCGCCCGCGGAGACGCCCGCCGAGAACATCGCCGCCATCGTCGACGCGGCGAGGGCGCAGTTGGCCGGATAAGGCTTGGGGCAGGACGCTCGATAGCAGCCTGGACGCCGCCAGCGAAGAGGACGAAGTGGCCGTTCCGCGCGCCAAGAGTGAGTGTGTCGTGAGGCGCTATCGGGAATCCGACCCGGCGAGGACACTGAGAGAGTGGCCCAGGCACTACCGGGGAGGCACGCCCTCACGGGGCCCGATCCGTAACCATTCTGTGTTCTGATTCTGAAGACAAGTCAGCAAAGAGGAGCAATCGTATGAGTTACCCAGTACACTATAACAACTCGTCGGCCCCCAAGCTTGGCGCCGTCTTCAACGCCATCGGAGCCTTCAGTCAGAAGGGGAAGGAGCTGCAGGAGCAGCGGCTTCATCGGCTCTTTCGGCAGTTCCTGCAGGACGGGGCGATTCACCGGGACTCGATTCTCGTGCCTCGGATCTTTGGGCCGCACGAAGCGATGCGTGTGGCCGATGAGTTCGCCGCCGCGCGCGTGGACGCCATTCTGATCTGCAATAGCGCTTTCCCGAATGGGCACGTCTTTCCGACGATCGCCCTCCATCCGCAGTTATCCCGCACGCCCCTGATCCTGACCGCTGATGCCGAGCCCGAGTTGGGGGATTCCGAATGGACCACGAACGCGTGGTGTGGCGTCATCATGAACAACTACGTCGCCAAGCGGCTGGACCGGCACGTTCGACCATTGCCCGGCAACCCAGACGGCGAGCACTACCGCGACGAGCTGAGAATGCTGCTCAACTGCGCTCGTGCGGTGGCGCTGCTGCGTCGGGATCTGCTGGGCCGTTTCGGTGATGCGCCAGGCGGATTCCATTCGGCGACGATGGATCAGATGGCGTTCCTGCGAACCTTTGGCACTCGCCTGGAGACCGTGGATCTCCTCGGTCTGATGACCACCTACCGAACCATGCAAGCGGAGGGCTACTGCGGCGCCGCCTCCTTCACCGAAGCGGATGTGGATGACACTGAGCGGGAGATGAAGGAAGGCCGCCGCTCCCTGATTAGCGACGACCAGCTCCGCAAGGGGGCGAGGCTGTACCATGCTCTCAAAGCGCAGATCGAGGCCAACGGCTTCACCTCGGTCGCAGTGCGATGCTGGCCCGAACTCCTTCATCCCGAAGTCGGCATCGCCCCGTGCTTCCCCATGACCTGGCTGCTGACGAAGGGCGTGGTGACTGCGGCGGCCTGTGAAGCCGACTGCCCGGCTGCTGTCATGCAGACTCTCGGGACGCTGCTTTCAGGGAGGCCGGCCGCCTGCCTGGATTTCGTGAACCATACCGGACGCTGCGAATGCGTCGAACTGGGCCATTGCGGTGTCGGGATCGCCGGGCAGATGGCCGAGGACGAGGCGATCGCCGAGAAGTCGCCGGACAGGCAGGGAGGCAGCCTCAATGCCCCTGCCCTGATCGGTCAGTTCGCGTATGGGCCCAAGACCGGGGTGGCCATCGCTCCGGAACCCGAAGGCGGCTTCCGCGTTCTTTCCTTCACTGGAGAGAACACCCCTGAGTCGGCTCGGAGAAAGCTCTACAGCGCCGCCGATGTGATCGTCCAGGAGTACCGCCAGCTCGAAGGGTTGCTCCTTCAGCACGGCTTCCCCCACCACCTGGCAATGGCGACGGGGGACATCTCAAGGGAGGTGGCGGAGGTCTGTAGCTTCCTTGGGGTGAGGTGCGATAACCCGAAAGGATGAACATCGCCGCACCGGCCGCGCGTGCTGTCCAAATGAAGGCGGCTTCCAGCATCACCCTCCGCTCCGTGGGGGTGGGGGCCCTCAGCATCGTCGTGCTCAGCCTCGCCAACCCCTACCTCTATTGGGTGCTCCACACCTGGGACGTCGGCTCGGGCATGCTTATGCCGGGGATGGTTCTCGTGCTCTTCCTGCTGGTCGCGCTGAACACGCTGCTGATGCGGCTCTGGCCCGGGCGCGCCTTCTCCCGGGCGGAACTGCTGGTTGTATACGGGATGATGGCGATCTCGCTGGGCATGCTGGAGCAGGGCGGCCTGCCCTACCTGGTGGCGATTCTCACCTACCCTTTCTACGCAGCCACCCCTGGGAACCAGTACCAGAACCTGATCTGGCCGCACATTCCCATGTGGTTCCGGACGAGCACGCCGGAGTCGATGGTGTGGCTGTGGGAGGGAATGCCGCGGGGGGCGGCGGTTCCCTGGAGAGCGTGGACCACACCGTGGCTGGCCTGGGGGATCTTCACGCTTGCCCTCTTCGGCGCTATGTACTGCCTTGCGGCGCTGCTAAGCCGGGACTGGATTCACAAGCAGCGGCTGACCT
>JBEKKD010000175.1:0-8007 GCA_050010895.1 Armatimonadota bacterium | reverse complement strand
GATGGCGGAGAAGCGCACCATGGAAATCCGGGAACGCGAAGGGAACGCAGTCCGCCGAGATCAGCAGCTTCGCGCCCTGGAAATACGGCGCATGCGTCTGCACCAGGTGAAGCTGAACGGGCCAGTTACCTAACTCCGAGGGCGTCGCCTCCTGAGGAGTCACCGCGTGGCCGCTGCGGGCAATGCTCTGGGACGCGCTGCCGGGGCAGCCGCAGGCGAGGGGCGCGTGGCGCGCTGTGATCGTGGACTGCGCGTACAGGTGCTTCTCTACCGCCGCCCGGTCGAACACATCCGCCTTCCGCTCCTCGATGGTGATCGCGTCCTGAGGACATCCGCCCAGACAGGCGCCAAGGCCGTCGCAGTAGGCCTCGCTGATCAACCGCGCCTTACCGTCAATGATGACGATGGCGCCCTCAGCGCAGGCGGTGGCGCATTGCCCGCAGCCGTTGCACTTCTCCTCGTCAATATTCACGATCTTCCGCCGTGTCACCATATGTCACGCTCCTTCGATCGCGGTTAGCTGTGCGCGAAGATGCCGCTGACTGTACTCAGCTTTGTCTTGGTCAGATAGTCCCGGACACGAGAGTTGACGCCCGTTACCAGGCCATCAAGGATGCAGCGTTTGGCGCCGCAGGTGGACAGGCGCAGGATGCAGCGGCTATCGGCGAGCGGGCCCTCGATTGCCTCGTAGGCATCCAGCAGCCTGATCTCGGCGGCGGGCCGTGCGAGCACGAATCCGCCGTGGGGGCCGCGGACCGACGCCACCAGACCGGCCTTGGCGAGCCGCTGCAGCACCTTGGAGAGGTGGGTCTCGGAGACGTGCAACTCTGAGGCGATCTCGCCGGTGGCAAAGCGCCGCTCCGGCTGCCCCGCCAGGAATGCCATGGCGTGGAGAGCCAGCGCCGCCGCATCGGAGATATTCAGGACATCAGCCATCGCGCCCATCCCATAATCAGGAATTATGGAACCATTATGCCAGAATTAGCGGAGGTGTCAAGAGGGGAGGTGGGAGGATTTTGGGACAGGAGGCGCGGGGGATGGAGCGCCACGCGCGGCGCGGTGATGCGGTTCTCGCCTGCATGGTATAATGTCAGCACAGGCGGAGAGACACCATGCGAATCCAGGTCGATCACTCCCAACTCGCGCAGTTCTGCCAGCGCACCGGCATTCGGCGGCTTGCCTTTTTCGGCTCGGTGCTGCGGGACGACTTCGGCCCGGACAGTGACGTGGATGTGCTGGTCGAGTTCGAGCCAGGGGTCAAGGTGGGGCTCCTCCGTATGGCGGTTCTCGAATCAGAGTTATCGGAGATCATTGGCAGGAGGGTGGACCTGCGGACTGCCGCCGACCTGAGCCGGTATTTTCGCGACCGGGTCGTCGCTGAGGCCGAGGTGCAGTATGCGGCTTGAGGACACCATCCGGCTGCGCCACATGCTAGACGCCGCGGAAGAGGCGGCTCGCTTCGCGGCCGGCGCGTCGCGGTCGGATCTCGACACCAACCGCATGCTGGCCTTCGCTTTGGTCAGAGCGATCGAGATCGTTGGCGAGGCCGCAGGTAGGGTAGGCGAGGAGACTAGGATCGCGTACCCAGACCTCCCTTGGCAGGCGATGACCAGGATGAGGAATCGCGTTGTCCACGCCTATTTCGATGTTGACCTCGACCGGGTCTGGGACACAGTCACCGAAGACTTACCACCGCTCGCCGTTCGGCTGCGGGAGATACTGCCGCAGGTGCGCGACCACTAGCGAGCACTATCAGGAAGAAGGATCGCAGCTGGTCGCGAAGGGGACTATGGATCGCTGGTTTCGGCTGAAGGTGAGCTATCACCATCACCATGCGTGACTCGGTGAAGAATGCTGTAGGATATGCACTGGAGGGGGTGCAGCTACTGCGCCGGCATCCATCGCTGCTGTGGGTGGCTGTGGCGATGGCCGCGGTCACGATCATCGCGGGACAGCTCACTACCTACCGCAGGTTCTCGCGGCAGGTTCCTGAGAGCGTACTATCAAGTGACTCTCGACCCACGGCGTTTGACAAGTGCTTCCCGCGCTTCCCGTCGGTATTCCGGGGGATCGCGTACGGCCCGGCTGCATCGGCGGCAATCGCGCTATACCCGACGCCGCCGCCAACCGTCAGGCTCGACCTGGACGACATCATAGGCGCCGGGACCACGGACAGTCATGGTGGGGCCGACACCTCTGGTCGACCCGGACGCCCACGGCTACCATCGCCCGCGGAACTACTGCTGCTTCCGATCTCGCTGGCCCTTGCCTTTGCAGTCAGCACACTGGTAACGGGGGGGTACCTCGGAGCGGTGTGGCGCTCAATATCGGAGGGCGAGCCACGGTGGCCTCTATTTCTCATCACGGGCAGGCGGTTCTTCTGGCGGCTGGTCGGGTTGGGGTGTCTGGATACGGCCTTGCTGGCAGTCGCTATGGGAATCGTAGCGCTGCGTTTCTACCACAGGGGAGCGCCTGGGCTGATGGCTGTCGCCTATGCCTTCCCGCTGGCGGCCTTTTCGCTCGGTCTGACGCGTTTCGCGATCGTCGCCGACGATGCCCGACTGATCCCTGCTATCGGACGGAGTATCTCGACAATCTGGCGGAACCTGCCCGTCGCACTCGTACTGATAGTCGGTCCTGGGATCATCAATGTGTGCATGCTCAGGGCATTCTATCTCCCGCACGGCATACGCCTGATGACCAGCAGCGCCCGCGACCGCGCCGCGGAGGCCCTGAGTGCCACGCCTGCCTTACTGGTGTTCTCCTGCGCCGCCGCGGCCGTGGCGGCATGGTGCTGTGCCGCCATGTTCCTATGGTACCGCGACTGCCGCGCAAAGCCCCGGATCGCCGGGCCAGACGACCTGGGATCGCCAGAGCGGGGTAATGCCGACGCACTCGAAACGGGCGGATCTGGCATCGTGTGCGGTGGCTGCGGGAAGATGCTGCCGCCTGGCGTGAACGTGTGCCCCGACTGCAATGCCGACCAGTGACACGGGTGCTGGCGCTTCTCGTTCCCGTGGTGGCGGCTGAGCGGCCGCCGTCCAGCTGCCTCTCGCAGCCCGGCTCGCTCCGGGGCCGTTGCGTCGCGCCGGTGATACCCTTTCTGCGGGCATGGTATAATGCCGAGGCGAGGATATGCCATGCGAATCCAGGTCGATCACTCCTAACTCGCGCGGTTTTGCCAGCGCAGTGGCATTCGGCGGCTTGCCTTCTTCGGCTCGGTGCTGCGGGAGGACTTCGGCCCGGATAGTGACGTAGATGTGCTGGTTGAGTTTGGGCCAGGGGTGAAGGTCGGACTTCTCCGCATGGCCGTTCTCGAATCAGAGCTATCGGAGATCATTGGCAGGAAGGTGGACCTGCGGACTGCCGCTGACCTGAGCCGGTACTTCCGAGCCCAAGTCGTCGCCACGGCCGAGGTGCAGTATGCGGCTTGAGGACGCCATCCCCTGAAATGACACACACCAGCATCGCGCTTTCGCGCTCTGCCGTGTCCCCAACCGTCCCCTGGTCCGAATCCGGTTCTGCCTACACACTGTGGATCGCGGACTTGACCTTCTGCTGCAGTTCCCTGGGGCTCTCCCGCATGTTGAGGGTCTTACGCTTTCACTGTGATTCTGCCCCGCTGCGCGCCGCGCGCGAGAGCCGGAAGCCGGCCAGTAGCCAGGCTTTGTTCGCTTGCGCAACTCCGGCGTGGTATTACCCTAGCAATGAAGCAGGCGGAACCACAGTCGCTGCCCGCGTCGTTCCTCAGTGCGCTGCAGGCCTTTCTCGACGGCCTGGCGGTGGAGCGCGGGCTGTCTCAGAATACGGTGCAGGCGTACCGGCGGGACCTGCTGCAGCACTTGCGCGCCTTGGCGGCGCGCGGGGTGGCTGACCTAGGGCGGGTCGATGAGTCGCACCTGATCGTGTATCTGGGGCAGATACGGCGATCGGGCGCGGCCGCGACGACAGTGATGCGGAAGCTCTCGGCGATCCGCGCCTTCTATCGCTACCTGGTGCGGGAGGAGCAGATCGTCGCCGATCCGACGACGAACCTGCCCGCGACGCGGCTGCTGCGCCGGCTGCCGTCCGTCCTTTCAATCGAAGACGTGAACCTGCTGCTAAAGCAGCCCGATGCGAAGACGCCCCGGGGAATGCGGGACCGGGCGATGCTGGAGTTACTCTATGCGACCGGGCTGCGGGTGTCGGAGCTGGTGAACCTGCAGCGGGGCGACCTGAATCTCGATCTGGGGCTGGTACGCTGCGTGGGAAAGGGGTCGAAAGAGCGCATCGTGCCGGTCGGCAGGCCGGCGCTGAAGGCGATACAGGCCTATCTCGACTCGCGCCGGGACGCGGCGCCGCACCTCTTCCTCGGCAATAAGGGGAAGTCACTGACGCGGGTGGCATTCTGGCGCATCATCTCGCGCTATGCTCGGCAGGCGGGGATTCGCGCGGCGATCTCGCCACACACGCTTCGGCACTCATTCGCCACACATATGCTGGAGGGCGGGGCCGACCTGCGGGCGATCCAGGAACTGCTCGGGCACGCCAACATCGTCACCACGCAGATCTACACGCACATCTCAGTGGATCGGCTGCGGGAGGTATACCGGCAGTACCATCCGCGGGCGTGAGGGCGAAGACAGGAAACACGACTGCCGCGCGCGACTCTGTTCGGAACGGCGAGGAGGAGTCAGCGTGCCGAGCCGGCGGGCGTGAGCGCCTCGGCCTCGTCCTCGGTCTGGTCATTCTCGCCGAGGTCGTCCGACGGAGGCTTCTTCGCGACGTGGGAGCGCTGGTGCTCGAGCGCGGTCTGAAGCTCCGCGGTGCTGATCAGGCCCATATCGAGCAGTATGCCGCCGAGGAGGCGGCGATTGGGGCCGTCCTTGCGTTGGATCTCCAGAGCCTTCTCGAGCTGTTCCTCGGTGATGAGTCGGTACTTGAAGACGAGCAGCGCGCCCAACATGGGCAAGGTCTGCTCGGGCGTGCCTGGAAGCGGCTCGGCGATGATGATCTCAGCAGGGCGGGCGCGGCAGATCGACACTACCCCCGGCAGTGCCATGAGCGCGCCGACAAGAATGGCGATGGCGCCGACTATCCACAGCGGACCGCCGTCCCCCATGCGGGCTTGCGCGTACAGCACGCCGCCCTCGGCAACAAGCGCGATGCCTACGATCACGCGCACCCAGTTGATGGCCGCCCACAGCGAGTTGCGGCACGCCTGGTCCCGGCCGGTACGAGAGCCATTCTGTCCGGAAGTGGTTTCGCTCATTGCACTTCCCCTCCGCTTCATCTGTGGCCGCCCGCAGACGTGGTAACGGCCGGACGCGGGTTAGGGCAATCCCAAGACGCTATTCCACAAAGCGGGAGAAAACGGCAACGACATCTTGCGTGCGCCGCAGAGGCACTGAGAGCGCAGAGCCTGGCTGGTGCCGCTCCGACCGGCAGGAGCCCCTCTGACGCTGCCGAAGTCATGGGGTGATGGGAGAATGCTGTGAACCGCTACCGCCTGGTGCGTCTCCTGCGGACCCTTTCCTCTGAAATCTACGTGATCTGGGATGGTGATCGGCGCGTCGGGCAGGTAGACCTGCATTACGCTGACACGGCGGTGCAGGCCAACCTGTTCCTGGAGGGGCCGCTGGATGATGACGAGCAGCAGGAGCTGTTCGCGCAGCTCGACGATGACGTCGTCTCTTCATATCTTCCGAGCTTCGAGCGGGAGCAGTTCATCATCACGGTGTTCGTCGGCCAGGAAGTGGACTCGTTCAACTACCCGGCTACTCCCGGCGACGTCGGAGAGAACTGAACGAACGCGATGCCCGAGCCGCTCAGCAGCATTCCTACTCCGGCAACTCGGTCCCGGGCAACCAGGGCACTGCTCCAGGCGCTCCCGTTCCTGCTTCCGAACCTGCTGGGGTTCCTGATCTTCACGTTCCTGCCGATCCTCGCATGTTTCGGCCTCAGTCTCAGCAGCTACGACCTCGCGCCCATTGCGAACCTGCGCGAGCTCTCCGAGCACGTACGATTCGTTGGGCTCGACAACTTCGGCCGCCTCCTCGGCTGGCACCGCGACAGCGGCCACCTCGTCGCCAACGACACGGAGTTCTGGCGCTACCTCGGCAACACCCTCTTCCTGATGCTCGGCATACCGCTGAGCATCGCGGGTTCGCTGCTGCTCGCGCTGCTGCTGAACCAACGGCTGCGCGGGATCACGCTGTTTCGCACGATCTACTTCCTGCCGACGGTATCGTCGGCGGTGGCGATCGTGATCGTGTGGAAGTGGATCTTCCATCAGCAGCCGAACGAGATCGGGCTGCTGAACGGCGCGCTGATGAGCATCGGCCTGCGCCACCCGCCGGACTGGCTGGGCTCCATGACGTGGGCAAAGCCGGCCTTCATCATCATGGCGTTGTGGACTGCAATCGGTGGGTACAACTGCGTTCTCTATCTCGCGGGGCTGCAGGGCATTCCCGAGGAGCTATACGAGGCGGCAGCGCTCGACGGCGCGGGCTCGTGGACCCGCCTGCGCCACATCACCTGGCCGCTGCTCTCGCCGACGACGTTCTTCGTCGTCACCATGAGCATCATCGCCGGCCTGCAAGGGAGTTTCCTCTTCACCGCCGCGTTCCTGATGACCGGCGGCGGGCCGGCAGGATCGACGACGACGCTCATGCTGTACATCTACAACTACGCGATCTCGTGGCATCAGCTTGGCTACGCGACGGCGATGGCGTGCGTGCTGTTCGTGCTGGTGTTCGGGTTCACACTCATCAACTGGCGGTACGGCCAGCGACTGGTGCACTACGGATGAACGCCCGACGCAAGACCAGGCCGTTGCGCGTTACCATCCTCTCAGCGCTCGGGTACCTCGCGCTCTCGGCGGTGGGGATCACCATGCTGCTGCCATTCGCGTGGATGATCTCCACCTCATTGAAGAGCCCGTCCTATGCCATCGAGTTCCCGCCTCGGTGGATACCGGCCGAGCCCGTGACAGTCGACGTGAACGGCCGAACCTGTCGGGTGGCGGATGTGGTGGGGCAGACCGGCGTGCAGGTCGCGATCGTGAGCTATTCACCCGAAGGCGCGCGGGTGCAGGTAATCGCGCCGCCCGCGAGGGCGGGCGAGCAGACGACGCTTCCCGAGGACAGGCTGAGGCCGGTGCGTCGGGTCCAGTTGCATTGGGAGAACTACCTGGAGGCGTGGCGGGCGGAGGGGGTGAAAGTCACCGGCGCGTTTTTCGGTCTCGTGCGCCAGGCCGACGGCTTTCTCGTCTTCTACATGAACTCGATTTTCGTGAGCCTCTGCGTCACGCTGGGCGTGGTGTTCACGAGTTCGCTGGCGGCGTTCGCGTTCGCACGACTGCAGTTCCCCGGGCGCGATTCGATCTTCGTCGGCTACCTGGCCACGCTGATGGTGCCGGCGATCGTGATCATGCTGCCGGTGTATGCGCTGCTCAGCCAACTGCGGATGACCAACACCTACACCGCGCTGATCTTCCCGATGATGTTCTCGGCCTACGGGACGTTCCTGCTGCGCCAGTTCTTCATGAGCATTCCGCGCGAGCTGGAGGACGCGGCGGTCATCGACGGCGCGTCGCCGTTCGCTATCTACCGGTACATCATCATTCCGCTCTCGAAACCGGCCCTGGCCACACTGACCACCTTCGCATTCCTGCACTCCTGGAATGACTTCCTGTGGCCGCTGATGGTGGTCGACCGGCTGGCGCTGAAGACACTTCCGATCGGCCTGGCGCACTTCCAGGACAGCTACACCACGGAGTACCACCTGCTGATGGCGGCCTCGGTGATCGTCATGGTGCCGGTGCTGATCGTATTCCTCATTGGTCAGCGGTACTTCGTACGTGGCATAGTGTTGAGCGGGATGAAAGGGTAATCGGTATTCTGTTATCCTGAGGCCTTCGGCTCCGCTGCTATGTAAGAGTCAAGGCTCTTTTGATGAGCGTGCTGTATAGGTAGCGGTTATGTCACAGACGGACGCGGGTTCTGAGCAGGAAGGCTGGCTGCTATA
>JBEKKD010000174.1:0-8019 GCA_050010895.1 Armatimonadota bacterium | reverse complement strand
GTTCCTGATCCTGATAGGTGCAATTCACCTCAACCCGCGAGGCTTGCCCCCAGGCGCAGCTCGCGGGGCCCATCAGACACGTCAGCGCCAACAGCACGGGAAATCGGCTTAACATGGTCGCTACCTCCCCGCACCTCACATCTGGGAATAGACACAGAAGTAGATCAAAAGTTCTGGCCGCGGATCGTCATTATTGTCCCATTCCGCCTACACCCGAAGCAGACCAGCCCTGGCCGCTCTCAGGGCCTCCTGCGGCGCCCCTCGGAACGATCCGTGCGAGGAGTGCCAGGTGGGGTCGGGTCCGCGGATGAGCGAATCGCCGATGGGCGTGAGAACGTCGGCCTCCCATATCGAGAAGGCACTGCCCTTGCGCGCGGCTAAGCAGAGCGGTGGCTGGGCATGGCGGACCGCGTGCAAGCAGGGAGGCGGAGAGCATGGGCGCTCGATGCTTGGTGCTGTGCGGGTTGGCGCTGGCCGCGCTCGTGACGGTGGCGACTGCGGGGACGATCACCTATGAGGTTCAGGCATTTATCGATTCCCGCGACGATCTCGTGATTCAGGGATGCACGCTGAAGTGGCACCACATCGACGGCGCCGCCCCCGGCCGGTGGCAGGGCCATAACGAGGCCACCACGATCGCGAGCACGCTCGATGGGAAGCCGGTGCTTGCCGGTGTGGCGTGGACGCCGGTCTGGCCCAAGCCCGCTCCGGATGAGATCCGCTTCCCCGCCGACTCGGCTGCCTACACAACCTTGGGTCCCCCCCTACCGGCCGCTGAGGTAGCGGCGACGCTTGCGGTTGTAAGCGGCCCGATGCCGGTGACGATCACACAGAACCCCATGGCCGCGAACGGCTATACTCTCGTCGTCCACTTCCAAGACGATGCGCCCGACGCCAACTGGTACGACGTTCGCATCGCTATCGACACCGCACCGACACCGGTTCCGGCCGAACCGGCGCGGGCAGATCGCATCCCGCACGGTAACTCGGCGCGCACCTCGGAGTACGTGCACCGCCTTGTGGAGGGCTTCTACAAGCGCACCATCCCAAATGCCTATACGAGCATCGGTACCCATGAGGTGACCTGGGGAGAGGCGGCGGGCGAGTTCCTGAAGGCCTCCGCGGCATGGCTGGCTGAGCCGGATCCCGCGCGGGTCGGCCCCCTGGTAACCCAGGGGAAGGCGGTGGTCGAGAAGGGCTGCGACAATGGCCTCGTGCTCTATGGCTACGGCATGGCGTTGCTCGCATCGGGAGAGGTCGAGGAAGCGGAGAAGGTGCTGAAGCGCGCGGTGGCGGAGCTGGGTCACGGCCGGTACCACCGCTTCCATGCCGCGGTGGCGGCGGCCTTGCTGGCCGGCGCGTTCGCGCAGGCTCACGAGGACGCCCCAGAGGCCGCCACCTACCGGGACCTCAGCATTCGCTATCTCGGCGAGGCGGCAAGTGCCAGCGGCTACGACCGCGGGGAGCAGCGGATCTTCCTGGACTGGCTGGAAACGCAGTGGGACACGCTCTTCGACGGCCGGCAGGAGGCCGTGAACGCAGCCGTGCAGGCAAATCCAAGTGCCGATCCCTACATCGCCAAAGTGGTGGCCGCGCGTTATCACGTTTGGGCGGCTTGGGAGGTGCGCGGGAGTGGCTGGTCGCAAGAGGTGTCGGAGGAGCAGTGGGTGCCGTATCGGGCCCACATGAGGGCCGCGCGGGAGCTGCTGCTGGCCGCCTATCAGCTCGACCCAAGACTGCCGGAAGCGCCCTCGGATCTGATCTGCGTCACCGTCGCGGGGCCCGGCGGCGACGGCCCGCAGGGCAGAGAGTGGTTCTACCGTGCGGCCGCCGCACAGCTCGACTATCAACCGGCCTACGAGTCCCTGCTCTGGTACCTCCGCCCCCGCTGGCGAGGAAGCCGCGACCTCATGTACGAGTTCGGCGTGGAGTGCCTGAACACGGGACGCTTCGATACCCAGGTGCCGATGGTGTTCCTTCTAGCGCTCAATGACCTTATGGATGACCTCGACGGGGAGAAGACGTACTGGCGGAAGCTGGAGACCGCCCAGCATCTTGAGACGCTCTTCGCCGGTTATGAGAAGGCGAAGCTCTCGCCCGCGCAGCGCGACCGTTTGGAGTCGATCCACGCAGCCACGGATTACCTCACCGGCCATTACCAGCAGGCAAAGGAGCGCCTGGCGAAGCTGGGCGACCACCTGAACGAGGATGTCTTCGAGGAGTACGCGGGCCCGGTGGAGGCGGCGAAGGAGGGCCTCGAGCGCGCCCAGTAGCAGAGGCGAAGCTAAGGAACGCGGTGAGTGAGGGCCTGCGCCAACGCGCCGCTAGCCGACCACCACAGCTCTGCCCCCGCCGAAGAGAGGTGCACCACCTGGCTGTGATAGTGGTGGCCTGGTGGGGCGAGTTCAAGAGGCTGGTCGGTCGAGAGACGGCTACTGCTCGCAGCCTGGTCCAGGCGTTCCCTGGGCAGGTGGAGGAGCGGATGCAGGAGGCGATGGCCGCCCGGCGGGAGGCGCGTTCTGGCGCCTGCTGGAGGTCGTTCGTGGGATCGGCTTCGAATGGGAGTGGTATGACCTTACTCCAAGGAGTGGGAGAGTCGGGTGCGCGCTTTGGATTTCATTCCCATGCAGCGCCGCCGCGATGCCGAAAGAGCATCCTACCGCATCGTGCCAGGCTTCCGGCACGAGTTCCGGACGAGTTCAGTGCAGCGTCTTTGTGCGGTAGTGATGGGTCACTGCGACAATCCCTTGGCCGCCACCTATGATATCCTCATGTTGTTTTTCCCCGAGTGGTGGCCGACTGAACGCTACGAGGGACTCCGAGACCGACGGAGAGAAGCTATGCGTTTGCGGACCAAGCTCAAGACGAACGTAAGCTGAAGCGAATCGCAGATGGAGAGACGGTAGCCGCGGGGCCAGGCGCCCCGCGGTTTTTCTTTGCGGCCGCCATACTGCCGGCCGCACTTTCTGCCGAAAGAACGGGGGGAAATCTAGCGCGGGGCGGACGGGTGAGGTTGAACATTCGGCGGACGGCGCTTAGCGGGGGTGAGCCCACAGCGCGAGCCCTGAGATGATGCGACGACGGGGGCGGCCTGCGGCCGCCACTGTGTGAGAGCAAACGGCGTCGGGGACGAGCGTCCTCGGCGCTTTCCTTTGGAGAGACCGATGAAACGACGCAACATGAAGACCAAGAAGCGCCCAGGTGAGGCCATTCTCGCTGGACTTCCGGCCGACGCTATAGATTCATGTGTCGATGACATGGCCGAGGCAGTGGTGGCCATCTTGCTGACAGAGGCGCCCACCCGGGCAGATGAGAGCGATGATGCGAGCGGCGATCTACGCGAGATATAGCAGCGACCTGCAGCGGCCGGCCTCCATCGACGACCAGGCGCGGCAGTGTCGCGGCGAGATCAGCCGGCGCGGCTGGGAAGAGGCGGCGCTCTACTCGGACAGCGAGATCGGGGGCACGATATCGCGGGGACGGGCGGACTACCAGCGGCTGCTCAAGGCCGCCAAAGCCAGGGAGTTCGATGTCATTGTGGTGGACGAGCTATCCCGCCTCACCCGCGACCCGGAGGAACTCACCCGCCTGCGCAAGCTCCTGCGGCATTGGCAGGTCGGGCTGGTCGCCTTGGCAGACGGACTCGATACCATTGCTGCCCCGGGCGCTGCCAGCACCATCATCGCCATCAAAGGCCTCACCAACGAGATCGAGATTGAGGCGAATGCCCACCGGAGCCGGCGCGGCCTCGCCGGGCGGGTGCTGGCCGGATACCACGCCGGGGGCGCGCCATATGGCTACCGGACGCGGCCGGTGCATGATGACAAGCCGGGCGATCCGCCCGGCACGGGCCCGGTGCGCGGGCATGAATACATCATCCACCAGGGCGAGGCCGACACGATCCGCAGGATCTTCCGCATGTACGTGAAGGGGATGAGCACACGCCAAATCGCCGCTCAGATGAACGCAGAGGGGATGCCTCCCCCCGGAGCGCGCTGGAAGGACCGGCAGGTGATGTGGGGTTCGCCAACGTAGACTCCACTCCGTGGATTATGCCGGCAGCTATCCCCAAGCCATTCCAGCCTCCTCCCCGAGAAGGGAACGCGCTCACGCGCTCGACGCCCTGCGGGGACTTGCTATCCTGGGAATGGTGATGTCGGGGACCATCCCGGAGCGCGGGTTGCCGGCGTGGATGTACCACGCCCAGGACCCTCCGCCACTTCACCATTTCAATCCGCACCTCGCTGGGCTCACCTGGGTCGATCTGGTCTTCCCGTTTTTCCTGTTCGCGATGGGCGCGGCGATCCCGCTCGCCCTGTCGCGGCGCCTCCAGCGAGGCGTCCCGTCGTGGAGGGTGGTCATCCAGATCCTCGCCCGAGGGTTCTTGCTGGGGGCGTTCGCCCTGTACATCGCTCACATTCGGCCCTGGACCCTGAGCCGCGACCCCAGCACGACGACCTGGCTGCTGGCATTGCTCGGGTTCGCCCT
This sequence comes from Armatimonadota bacterium, assembly GCA_050010895.1. GTDB lineage: Bacteria > Armatimonadota > Hebobacteria > Hebobacterales > Hebobacteraceae > JBEKKD01. The sequence continues at coordinate 3,531 of JBEKKD010000174.1, read as the reverse complement.
CCTGTTTCCCATGCTCACCCGGTTGCCCGACCGCTGGCCCTTGGGCCTGCGCTTGGCGATCCGGGCCGTGGGCTGGGCCGGGGCCATCCTGCTCATGGCTTCCCTTCAGTTCCATGGCCATCATGGCATGAGGCGCTTCTCCGTCGAGCGCAGTGACATCATCATCGTCCTGCTCGCCAACGCGGCTGTGTTTGGCTCTCTGCTGTGGCTTCTAACCCGCGGCAATCTGCTGCTCCGCTTGGGATTTCTGGGCATCCTCGCGGCACTTCGGCTGTCCGCGCCGATGCCGGGCTGGGTGAACTGGCTCGACGGCCACTCGCCTCTGCCCTGGATGTTCCAACTCGGGTACCTCCAGTGGCTCTTCATCACCATCCCTGGCACGGTGGTCGGTGACATGCTGCTGCGCTGGCAGGAGGCTGCGGAGACCGATGCCGCCGACAACCCGGCCTGGTCAGCGCTCCGTGTCACGGGCATCGCGGCGTTGATGCCGGTGATCGTCATTGCGATGCTGGTGGGACTGCAGGCCCGTTGGTTGTGGCCGACGACCGCGCTCGCGGTCATCCTGTGCGCGGTCGGATGGCTGGCCGTCGCGGGGCCGGCAACGCACACCGAAAAGCTAGTGAGGGACCTCTTCGGCTGGGGGGCCTACGGGTTGCTCTTGGGCCTGGTCCTCGAGCCCTACGAGGAAGGCATCAAGAAGGATCCGGACACACTGAGTTACTACTTTGTGGCCGCTGGGCTCGCCATCTTTGCGCTGATCGCGTTCATGCTGGTCATCGAGATCTGGCGAAAGCGCCGCCGCGTGCAATTGCTCATCGACGCCGGCCAGAACCCCATGATCGCCTACGCGGGCTCCGAGAACCTGATGCTGCCGGTGTTCGCACTCACCCATCTCGACCGGCCCCTTGACGCCCTGGGGCAGTGGCCCTGGCTCGGCGTGCTGGGCGCCGCTTTCTCCACCCTCCTGCTCGCCTACGCGGTGCGCCTCTTCACCAGGCTGAGGGTGTTCTGGAGGACGTAGCCGTACCGCGCAGGCGGGGGCCGGGGTGCATCAGAACCCGGGTGAGCCCGTGAAACGCTGCCATAGAGGAGGTGGCCAGTGCTTCGTCCTGCTGCAGTTGTTCTACTCGGCCTGATGACCCTCGGGCCGCTCATGTTCCGGGGCGCTTCGTGCGCGGCGGCCGGTCGAGCGCAGTCGGATGCGTCCGCTGCGCCGGGTGCCCGGCCGGCGTCGGCCCGCCCCGCGATGGGCAACGTCCCCGCTCCTATCTACGGCGTCACGATTGACAGCGTCGACGACGTGCCCGCCACAGTCACCGCGCTCCGCAAGCTCTCCCGGAAGCCGACTGTTAGGATCGTCTTCGACCAAGGAATGCACCCAGCTGACTACCAAGAGGCCGTCGAGCAGATCCACAAGGTCGCGTATATCCTCGGCCAGCCGGCCGACTCCGGCTACGTGAAGCACTACACACTCGACCAGTACCAGGTGCTCTTCCGGGAGTACCTGGCCGCGTTCGGGGGCATCGTCGATCTCTGGGAGGTCGGCAACGAGGTCAACGGGAACTGGCTTGGCCCGCCGGCCGAAGTCTCGGCCAAGGTCTCTGCCGCCTGCGACATCGTCAAGGCCGCGGGCAAGAGGACGGTGCTGACACTGGTGTACAATGAGGGTCAGGGGTGTGCCGCCTCTCCCCCCGAGTGCGCAGAGGCGGCCCAATACGAGATGTATACCTGGGTGCGGACTCACGTCCCTCTGCGAATGAGGCGGGGGGTTGACTACGTCCTCTTCAGCTACTACCCGGCAAACAGCCCGGACTTCAAGCCCGACTGGGAGCGGGAGTTCACCAGGATTGGCGACCTCTTCCCGGATGCAAAGTTGGGCTTCGGGGAACTGGGGATCGAGGGCAGTGACGCTCAGAAGGCCGCTCTGATCGATGAGTTCTACCCGATGCGCATCGACCATCCCCGCTACATCAAAGGTATGTTCTGGTGGTACTTCCGTCAGGATATGGTGCCCCACACAAAGCCCCTCTGGGGGGTGTTGGACCGCGCGATCAGCCGATGAGAAGGCGGCCTCAGTCAAGGACCGCCAGGGCTGCGTATCCAGGGCGCCGGAAGGTGGAGAGCAGGCGCCTCGCCCTCGGAGTGAGCGGCGTGAAAGACTCTCAACGGGCTGCGTAGCTCATGGATACTGCTTCAGCAACCACCACACGCTCGGCCGGATGACGTTGGGAAGCTTAGGGAGTTGGCCGCCTCCGGCCATTCGCGCTCGGTCTCCGCATCGGACATGTGTCAAAGCGAAAGGCACAGATATTCAGGGCGCGTCCGGTACGGCCTCACCGCGTCGAATGCGGCCTGCAGGTGCTGCTCCTGCTTCACCCCCGTCTCACGCCCTTGATAGTTTCTCCGTGTGTCCCCCGGTTCCGTGGTCTTCCCCTGCGTTCCCGCGGCACCCAACCCGGCGATCAAGTGAAACCGGTATGGCTGGCACGCGCGAGTCGGGAGCGTCAGGGGCACCGGACCGCGAGCCGGAGGCGAGCAGGGGAGGGAGGCGAAGTAGGCCCGCGCCGGGGTCGGGTCCAGTGCCGGGAACGCCGCCAGCACGGACATCGCGTGCACGCTATGCAAGGGGCCCCCTGATCAGCGTGCCTTCATCCCCACGGATTGCGCGAATAGAACACGCTGGTTTGACTTGAGCTTGAAGGCGTGGCCGGCAGTCTCTCTGTCGCAGTTGTGAAACCAGGCCGCCAACCCTTGCGAGGCCGCAAACAGGGCGACATTCTGGGCCATGAGGCCTGTGTCAACATAGTAGTATGATTTCTGCACGTCGGGATCGCCGATGTGCGGATCGGGCTGGCCTGCGCCTTGCCAGAAGCGCGAGACATCCGCCACATAGAAAATGTGCACCGGCGCCGATGTCGACCCATTGCGGCTGGCCAGGGCTCGGAAGTCCCCCGCGGCAACGGGCGTCAACTGATGGGTCTGGGCCTGATAGAGGAAGACACCTTCAGGCATGGCCACATACAGATCGATCTCCTGCGAATTGCTGGCTGAACCGGCGGTTCGGCCGCTCCGATCGAAGGCCGCCTGCCTGCGATTCACGCCACCCGCGGCCCACAGGAGATTGGACAGGGTCTGCAAAGGCAGTCTCTTCGCGCTGATCTCCCGCACCGTCCGTCTGGCCCACAAGGACGCCAGGACAGACTTGCCTCCGTCCTTTTCGGGTCTGGGAAGTCGGATCGGATCGAGACTCATGCCAGCTTCCCTTCCTTCACACTGCGTTTGCTTCCTGAGTCGCAGTGAGTTCCTGTTCATCCCCGGCAGATAGAGAGGGATCGTCCCAATATCTCGCTGCTCCGCGTCGCCGCCCGTCTCGTGCTATTCTCTCCCCTCGTGTATACCCCTGTCCTGGGAGGCATAGAGGATGCAGAAGGGCAGCGACAGATAGTTCGACTCGGCGGGGCTTTCGGTCATCGCCACCGTGACGCGGCTGCTATGTTGGGGCCGACACGGTGACTGGGCCCATAGCACCGG
>JBEKKD010000173.1:0-8053 GCA_050010895.1 Armatimonadota bacterium | reverse complement strand
CTTCCCCAGGTCCTGGGATGGCTCCAACAGCTCCTCGCCACCTGGACCGGCGTTTGCATCCTCTGCGGCCAACCCTTTCCCCGCCGTCCGCGGGATGATATAGTCTAACGGAGTAATACTAGAAGGGTGATGAGAGCTGAGAGATGAGGCAGGCCTTCAACAAGGCTCTGAGGGGTGAAGAGGGGCTGCAAGTGGAATTCGCGAAGTTGTCAGGTAATGCTTTTCGCACGGGATGGAGGGCTTACCTGTGGCGGATGCGACCGACCTTTCCGCACACTTCTCCATCCTGGCGGACCCGCGGGTGGAGCGCCCCAAGAAGCATCGGCTGATCGATCCGCCAACTGGCGGATTCATCGCGGTGTGCACGATGATCTGCGGGGGGGGGGCTTCACCGATCTGGGGCTGTTCAGCGAGGCCAAAAAGGAGTGGCTGCACAACGGCGTTGGAGTTGCCCCACGGCATCCCCAGCCATGACAGACACCTTCAGGCGGGTATGTCAAACACCGCTTCGGTGCGGTGGGCATACACGGTTCTATCGCGGTCACCGAGCGCGTCATCCTGACCCTGAAGTACGAATGGCTCACGCGCGCTCTGCGTCATCCGCGGACTCGATCACGTGGGCGTTCCAGCCAGTGTCCCAAACCTATTCGACATAGGCAGGTCGGCCCCGCGCCATGCCGCCGGGTCATGATCATTGATCAAGCCGGCAGATGCTTTGGCGTGGTAGATTCCCGCACCGCCCACAAAGCCCAACCGGATCACTTCTTCCCTCCCGGACCCTCTCACTTCCGGGTCTCGCTTCCTTCACTCCGGAACTCGTATACCGCAGTCTCTCCCGCGTTGAGCCTAACCGCCCAGGTGCCGTCCGGAGATGGCTTGACTTGTGTTCCGTCGGGACGTCTCATCCCGTGTTCCGCCGCAGTGGTCCCCAGCGCTGGCCAGTCGATAGTCACATGGGCGAGCACTTCAGATTCACCTGGGTTCCGCACCGACAGCAACAGCCGGCCGTCCTTCGGCCCAAACCGTTCTAGCCAGATTGGCGCATCGCTGCGGGCGTATGTGACCGGCTCCCAACCGGCCTCGGCGAGAGTGAGCATCGTCGGCATGTACTTCCGGAAGAGAGGCCGGAATCGCTCGTACTCCGCGATCTCCGTCGTGTCCCCGACGATGTTTGGGAAAATGCCGAGCAGCATCGCCTCCTGCATCGATCGTTCGCGGTCGGCGGCGCTCACCTCCGGCTTGATCTGCATCAGCCAGCAGTACGGCTTCCGGTAGGCCAGCGTGCGCTGAGCCCGCATCACCGGAGGCGGTTCACCCTTCCAGACCTCGTGGCCCAGCACGTCCAACAGGTGACTGAAAAAGACCGGGGTGGGCATGAAGATGTTGGCCATGAGCAGCCTGCCCCGGCCGTGCAGATCGCGGGCTATGTACTCCGCGAATTCGTATTGGCTCCAGACCCCAAGCTCTGCGGGCCGTGGGTGCGCTCCAGAGAAAGTGAGCGGATGCTGCGCGGACGCGAGGTGCTCGGGGCGGTAGTCGGGCATCCCCGCCCAAGAGTCGATCGAGTCTAGGTAGATACCCGCGGCGCCCATGGTAAGGCCCGGCTCAACCTCCCAGTCATAGGTCAGGCGGAAGCGCGTCACTCCCTTCTCCGGCTCCGCGAACGGCGATGGGTTCAGCAACCAGATATATCCTCCCCAGGAGGCCACATAGCCACCTCTCGTATATCGCCCCTCGGCGTCCCAGGTGCCGGAGTTCAGGATGCTCTGGGCCGCCAGCGCCTGGTTATTCATTCCGCCCCGCGCCGCCAGTGCCGCGTCCGCCGCCTTCGCTTTCACCACTGCCAGTGCTTCCTCGTAGGGCAGTTCCGGGTCATCCTTCGCCGGATGCTGTCCCACCGCCCAACTCCACCACCCCCAGGGCTCGGTATAGGCGAAAGCGAGCAGGCCCAGCTTCCGATCCGCGGCCAGGCTCGACTCTGTCGTCAGCTCGTTGAATGCCAGGCCGAAGTCCTCCGGGTGCGGCAGATCAGTCAGGTCGCGGTAGTACCAGTTTCCCTGGCGCGGCACTCTGACGGCGAACCATTCGGGAAATAGCTCGTAGTAGCTCTTCGCCGCCGCACGGAAGCCCCACTGCGGATCGTGCCGATACAGCAGCGCGAAGAAGTCGGCCCGGGACGGGTATTTGCGGACAACCGGGCTCAGGCCGAAGTCCCACTCCACGATGTAACCCTCGGTTGGATCGTATCCCAGGCGAAACGGGCGAGGCGGGTGCATCGGGACCGCCAGCGAGAGGCCGACGTTGCGGACGCCACCTCCGCTATGCGTGGGGGAGCGAGGCAGATCCACCGCCGAGAACGGGTACACCGAGAAGGGGCCAAACTCGCCGAAGGGCCCGGTAAAGCTGCTCCGGCCCTGCTCCGTGATCAGTGTCGCGTCCTGGATGTCGTTCCACCACGTCCCTCCCACGGCCGCCACCGGCAGACGGTAGGCGACACGCAGGCAGCGGTCGCGTCTCGTGGTATCCTCGATCTCGCCGCTCAGCGCCAGCTGTTTCCCCCGGGCCTCCCACCGCACTCTGACCCGGTAACCCTTCGCGGCGTCCTCACCTACGAGTACCACAGCGGCACCGTCGCGAGCGGCCCGCGTCGGTACGCGCGTCGCGGGACTCGGTGAATCCGGCCCAACCTCCGAGACGAACACGCCGCCGACGAGTCCCCGAGTCGGCACGGCCGCTTCGTCCACCCACACTCCGACCACATCTCCGTTCGGCGCGAAACGCAGCTCCAGGCCATCCTCCGTCCGCACCGCCAGGTCCGGCGCTGCGGAGGCCGCTGGCGGGGTGAGCGTCAGCAGGCACAGCAATAGAGGGATCATCAGAACGCCCATACTCACAAGCTCCTTTTCGCGGTCATGGCTCCGAGGGCTCGAGCCGCTCCAGCGCAAAGATCACCGGGCGAAAGCGGTCGCTGCAGCAAGTGGCGAAGCGACCGGCACGCGGGCCCAGGAGATTCCCACCGCGTGCCAGCGTCAGTATGTGCCTCTGAACGTCGCACCAGGCCCAGTGGCAGAATCCATCCGGCATCTGCATGTGGCGGACCACGACTCCTGCCCGATGCTGAAGTGACTGCACCGTGGCCAGGGCACCTCCGTGTGCTTCCCGGCGGGCCCCTCGGTCAGCGTGGGAGCCAGCACAGTGATCCTGACGTCCCCATTCATATCTTGGCCTCTCCCAAGACCTTGCTGGCCTCCGGCCGCTCAGGCAATCAGCTTAGGCTTCCGGAGAGCTTGCAGTGAGCCACTCGCCTAAAGAGTACCGCATAGAGGGGGGTGCAGTCATTATAAGAACCGTTCAGCTTCCTGGACAATCTTGCTGATGACGCGCGGGGGGGGCGGGCCGCCGCCTGCTGTCGCTTCGGCCCGAACCGTTCAGGGTCTTCGTCGCAGGGTCTCATCGGTGGGGCCTTCTGTCCTCGCCGGGTCAGTTCACGAGGCTAGGACGAGTGCCCCGTACTTCCTACCGGCCGCGAAGAAGGCGCACACATTCTCCAAGGGCGTCTGGGCCAGGATTCCGTCGCTGGTACCAATCACGTAGCGGCCATCGCATCCCAGGGGCTCCACGGCCTCGCGTACCGTCTGCTCCACCAGCTCGGGCGTCCCCCGATGAAGCACTGTCTCGATATCCACGTAGCCCATCAGGGTCAGGCGGTCGCCGACGAGCGCCTTTGCCGCCCGCGGCTCGAAGTCACCGGCCGGCCACGGCGTGCAGGTCTCGAAGACATCGACGCCGACCTCAAGCAGCATGGGAAGGAGGGCCATGCACTTGCCGTCATCGTAGTAGTGAGCGAGCGCTCCACCGTTGTGCGTCAGGTCCACCTGCTCCTTGATCAGCGGGAGGAAGAACTCGCGGAAGACCTGGGGCGACCACCCGACGCTGAGGGAGACGTGGAACCCACTGAGGTAGATGCTGGCCGCGCCTGCTTGAAGATGCGCGCGGATGTCATCCAGACACATCTCCTGCAGGAAGGCCAGCAGGTCGCGCAGGAACTGCGGGTCATCGTAGGGCAGCATCATGCAATCGGCCGCCGGGTAGACGTAGCTCAGGCCGTCGAAGGGACTACGCACATACGGGATCAGGAATCCATTGTCGCCGATCTGCCGGTCGCTGCTCGTGAACTCCTGGATGACCTCCGGCATGACCTGCCCCCGAAGATAGCGGAGCGCCTCCAGGTCGCCAGGGCACTTGAGGAGTGTCTCCTTCGGATCGGCGGTCGGGGAGATACCGTAGCCGCGGCCAGGCTTCGGGTCATACCAAGTGTCTGTGAGCCGGCCGGCCGGGGTCGTGAACTCGCGGTGCACCACCCGCACGTCGTCATCCTCTACGAGCGTGCCCGTGCAAGTGACCGCTTCGGGGAGGGTTTCTGGGGAGGGAATGCTGGCGCCGAAGTAGTTGCGCACTCCGGCCGGCGGGTAGAAGAGCATGTCCCACTCGAACTCGTCGGCTGACCGGAGCATGTTCTCCAGAGTGGCGGCTCCGTAGTACGCCATGCAGAACTTCCAGAAACGTGGCGAAACCGCCAATCGGTCTACCGGTTCGCCCTTCATCGTGCGCAGGATGCGTTCGCGCCTTGTTAGCACAGGACTGCCCCCTGGACGTGGAGTTTGTCGTAGCCGTAAGATCCGGTTGCACGGTTTCCCTCCTCGGCGGATTCCCCTTCTGATGCGCCTCGCAAGCACCTGAGATCAATAAGATTGTACAACCCGGCGAATACTTCGTCCAATGACTCCTGACAATCCCAGCTGTAGACTGTCAACGTAGGAGATGGGGCCGTACTCATGGCCGGAGGCCGTGGAAGGAGGTGAGTCAAGAGGGTTGGGTCGGGGTGCATCCCGTTGCCCTTGCTGCCCAGAATTGATGTACAGGTACAACAAGAGGAGGTTGTGGTTCAATGACCCCACGACGACTGAAGGCGTTCACGCTGATAGAGTTGCTGGTGGTGATCGCGATCATCGCGATTCTGGCAGCCATGCTGTTTCCCGTATTCGCCCGAGCGCGGGAGTCAGCTCGCAAGATACAATGCTTGTCGAATGTGAAGAACGTCGCCATGGCGGTGCAGATCTACCTGACTGACTACGACAAGTTTCCGCCGCACGAGCACCGGGCGGATGTCGCGGCATGGGTGCTCGCGGAATGGGGGGGCGGTTCGAACACCATCTCCACAGAGATCCAGCGCCGCATGGACAACGCCAACCCGTACCTGAGGTGGCCCGCTATACTCGACGAGTACACCAAGAACCGTGACATTTGGCGCTGCCCCAGCGCGAAGAACATTGCCGCGGTCGAGCACGTTACTCCTGGGGAGCCGGACTGGTTTAGCTACACAGTGGCGCAAGACTACAACATATGCATCGCCAACCCCCGGTACCCGGTTGGGTGGGGAGGCACTGTGACTGAGGGCACATGCAGTGACGTGACCGGCGTGGATAAGGGGGCTGTCGAACTCGACATCGTCCCCTCCGAGGATCTGAGCCGGGAAAAGAAGATGTCCGAGATCAACGATACAGCAAAGTACATTGTTGTTGCGGAACGCGGCGTGGTCCCGGAATGGTGGTATATGGAGCAGATCGCATACCCCGAGACGTGCAGGATCAAGTGGCCGTGTGCGAAATCAAGCTATGAATCCGGCTGCGACACGTGCACCATCCACTGCGCGACCGGCGGGATCGGGTGCGGGATCGCAGGCAGTGACATCGACAAGTTCTGGACGGATGCCTCCATGCGCAACCCCTACGCCCGGCACATGGGCGGCAACAACCTGGGCTTCGCCGACGGCCACGCGGCTTGGTGGCCTGCGGATGCCATGATATCCGCTGCCAATAAGCAGCCCCCGGACCTTGAAGGCATCCCCCCTCAATGTATCTGTACGTCGAAGGGTGAGTGATACCGAAGACTCTGCCAGAGCCGGTAGCAGTCTCGACCATAGTGAAAAGGTCTGACGACAACGGCTAAGCTTGCTTTGAGGACGGGCGGAGAGCCTGGCGGCGCTCCGCCCGTTGTCTACCGCCAGCGGCACCGGGCCGGAACGGGCGCGGGTGCGGACACTGCGGACGCTGATCAGCACCAGGACTGAGATGACCGCGTACACGGGCGATTTCCCGCCCGGCGACACAGCATGGGGGCGCTACCTGCGATACCCATGGTAGCCAAGTTGTTCCAATGTCGGCGTGGTAGAAGCGGTAGGTCCCGGGCTGGATGCTCTATCTCCGGGTGATCGGGTCAGCTCAGCGAGCGAACGCTGCACGCGCTTCGTGACCGAAGGAAGAAGTCTCCGACCGATTCCGGCGCCACGCACACAGTGAACCCCGAGACCGATGGTCGGCTAGTCGAGCGCATAGAGGAGTCAACCGGCGGCCAAGTGGCGGATGTGATTCTCGAGGTGATGGGCAACCCCCAGGTACGCAAGGAAGCGTTCAAGTCGGCGCGACGACTGGGCCGCGTGGTCCTGCTGGGCTCGCCCCGGGGGCCGGTGACGGTGGACTTCCACGACGGGGTCCACACCCTGAGTCTGCGGGTGATAGCAGGCGGCGGCGGTAATCCGGACGATTTGGACGAGGAGGCAGGATGACTACACATGCAACCGTCGAGAAGTTGGCACTACTGGGCGGACCCAGGGCTATTGGCAGCTGTCCGCAGGATCTGTTTCGCTGGCCGATCGTTACAGCAGAGGACGAGCAGGCTGTGCTCGAGGTGCTCCGCGCGGGCTCCATGTCCGACTCGGGCATAACCAGGCTTTTCGAGGTCGAGTACGCCGCCTATCAGGGAACGCAGTACGGGCTCGCCTTCTGCAACGGCACCGCGGCCATTCTCTCCGCCATGTTCGGCTGCCACGTGGGCCGGGGTGACGAGATCATCGCGCCGAGCCTGACCTACTGGGCCTCCGCGATCCAGGCCTTCAGCCTCGGGGCAACTGTGGTCTTCGCCGACATCGAGCCCGACTCGATCTGCATCGACGCGAAGGACATCGAGCATCGCATCACACCCCGCACTAAGGCCATCGTCGTCGTTCACTACTGCGGCCATCCCGCAGACATGGACCCGATCATGGCCATCGCCCGCAAGCATGGCGTCAAGGTCATTGAGGATGTCTCCCACGCGCACGGCACGCTCTACAAGGGCCGGCTGGCTGGCTCGATCGGCGACGTCGCGGCGATGTCTCTCATGTCCGGCAAGTCGCTCCCCGCCGGAGAGGCCGGTATCCTCTGCACGAACGATCGCGAGATCTTCGAGCGGGCGCTCGCCCTCGGACACTATGAGCGGACGAACGAGGAGCTGACGTTCCCCGACCTCAAGCCGTTCGCTGGGGTCCCGCTGGGTGGCTACAAGCACCGCGTCAACCAGACCTGCTCGGCGATGGCCAGAGTGCAACTCCGCCACTACCCCCAGCGGATGAAGGAGATCCAGGAGGCGATGAACTACTTCTGGGACCAGTTGCGGGGCGTGCCCGGCCTCCGTCCCCACCGGCCGCCGGAGGGTTGTGGCTCCACGATGGGAGGCTGGTTCAATTCCCTTGGTCATTATCTTCCGGAGGAACTCGGAGGACTCCCGGTGGCCCGTTTCATCGAAGCTGTCAACGCTGAGGGCGGCGGCATTGGGCGAGGCGCCAGCTTCCCACTGCATTTGCATCCCGTCCTGAATACGGCCGACATCTACGGCGATGGTCGTCCCACCCGCATCGCCTTCGCGGACCGCGATGTCCGGCAATGCCCGGGGTCGCTGCCCGTCGCAGAGGCCCTCGCCGGCCGGTGCCTGGGCATCCCGTGGTTCAAGCGCTACTACCCCGAGCACATTGACCAGTTCGTCGCCGCTTTTCGCAAAGTGGCTTTGCAGGCGGACAGGCTTACATAGCAGAGCCGGGCGGCGGGGACTGTGCCCCTAAGTGCTCTGGCTCATAAGTTCGATGACGTATTCATCAAGAGGTCAGGCTGCTCGTGCCAAGGGGATCGGCGTGGCGGATAGCTTTGCCATCACCCTGGCCAGGTCGTCCCTGGTGAAC
>JBEKKD010000172.1:0-8105 GCA_050010895.1 Armatimonadota bacterium | reverse complement strand
GGAGAGAAAACCAGCCTGAAGAGCCCGGGGCTGATGGCATACCCGGAGCTTTGTCACATTGATTGCTTGGGGCCGGCGTGTTCGAACCTGACCGCCGCCGACGCTGAGGCCTGCGACGTAACGGATTGCACTGCCACAATTGAGATGCGAACGAACACAGAACTGCTGAAGCCATGGACTCGCCATATGGGCGGCTCCAACATCGGGTTCATGGATGGGAGCACGCGTTGGATGTCGGCCGGGCAGATCCTGGCCGAGTCTCCGCGCTACGCGTGCGGCTGCGAAGGCGGGGGCCTCGTCTATCGGAAGCTGCAGGGCATCGAGCCCCTCGGCCCGACGTCTGCCGCTGGCTCAACGGCTCATGGGATCCCGGAGGGTGCCTTGACCTCTGTGAGCGCGTGCGGGATGATCCCCCTGTACTGAGATGGGGCCGTTGAGCTCCTCTCTTGCTGTGAGACATAGGTTGGCGGGGCGCCTCGATGCGTCCCGCCAACGCAATCAGGCTGACGTATGCTCTTAGCTGGGCTTGACACCTGGCAGCAATCAGCAATTGGGGGCGCCCGGAGGAACGATCACGGCTTCTTCCGTTGCACCAAAGCCGGTACGCTAGTGTACTGCACATGACGGTTCTTTACATTGGAGCGGAAGCCTGAGTGTCTCTGGCTTCATTATTCGAGCCAGCATCTGCTCGCCGTTATGTAAGGGTACTTCCCGTGCAGTACGCTAGGCCGTGTGGCGCTGCCGTGTTTGCTGAGTGGGACGTGTGAGCTCTGGGCTGGTACCGGTGGCGCAGCCAGGGCTCTGCACAACCGGCGCCGGGCGAAGTTGTCTCCGCAGTTGCTCGGGGTAACACAGAGCACGGGCCGACTTCGGCACAGCGCATTGTGACGCGGCCACGCGCAGCGGGCTCTAGTCCCGTCAAGGAACTTGCGGACGGACTTGAGGTCACCACGATGACCATACGAAGAGACCTATTGAGTCTCGCTTAATACCTTATATAGCTCGGGATAGAGGCCGGAGTGTTTCAGGAAAGCGAGAGCCAGGCGGTCCTTGCGCCGCACTTGCCGGATACGGCGGCGTACGTGCGTCTCCAGTTGCGCGAGGTCGTCGGGGACAAGGTTGGCCAGCTGGGTAGCATCGGGGTGCCACCACAGGGACTCCACGGGGTTGAGCTCCGGGGCGTAGGCAGGCAACCACTCAACTGTCAGCCAGTGGCGTTGACTGGCTCTCCAGTCGCGAGTCAGTCGGGCGCGGTGAGCACCGAGCCGATCCCACACCAGCAGCACCGGCCCTCGCAGGTGACGGCGCAGCGAACGCAGGAAATCGATCACCTGGGGTGCACGGATAGGGCCGGGATGCAGAGAGAGAAAGGTCCGCACCTGGCTGCGGTCGGGCGAGAGCGCCAGCGCCCCGATCGCCGACACCTGCTGCCAGTTCACCGGCGCCCTCAACACCGGCGTCTTCCCCTTGGGCGACCAGGTGCGTCGCACGCTGGGCTTCTCAGAGAACCCGCTTTCGTCCAAGTGGACAATCCATGCTCCCTGTCGGGTGGCTCCCCTTTTTTGCAGGCCAGCGCCCATGACGCCAGCGGGGAATGGCTTCCTCATCTCGCTCCCGCGCCCGCAACGCCGGTCGCTGCGGGCTCCAGCCCATCTGCCCCAACAGCCGCCACACATGCCCCCGGTGATAGCGCACCCCGAATAGCTTCCGGATCAGTGTCCCGATGCGAGCGGTGGTCCACAGCTCGCTGCGATAGCCCTGCGCCTGCGGACCCTTGCTCAACTCCTGCTCCAGTTGCTCCAGTTGCGCCGGCGTCAGCCGCGGCTTGCGACCAGCCGGCTCCTGCTGCCGGAGCGCCTGCGCGCCGCCTTCTGACCAGGCCCGGTGCCAGCGACAGACACTGGCTGGCTTCACGCCCAGCTCCCGGCTCACCGCCGCCTGCGATAGTCCTTGCTCGAAGAGCTGCCCGGCCTGCAGCCGCCGCGCCTCCAACGCCTCAAAATCCACCTGCTGTCCTGTGGGCAATCCCATGCTCAGCTATTGCCATGTCTGAGCCTGTTTGTAGTACTTTGTTGCGCGACAGTCATTAGATGGTCGTCTTCGAGGAGGCGTCAGATGCATGACCGTATTGCTTGCTCGCCAGACCGGACTCCGGCGGGAAGTCTGATCGGGATGAGACTGAGTGCTGTTCGCATGAGCACGGTCCTCGCCGGGCTGCTGCTTCTGGTCACACTCTGTCTTAATCTTGTCAACCGAGGAGAGGCCGCGATGACGGGAGCTGATGGGTGCGGGTCGGTCAACGTTCAGGACTACGGGGCGTCCGGCTCTGACTACCAGACTGTCGCTTCCACTGTAGCTGGGGAGAGGAGCATCACCGTTACTGGCACGGGTGACTTCAGACCCGGACAAGAAGTGATCATCAACGGTGCATACGTGCAGTATCAACACCGGGCCCTTTATGGCCCGGGAAGCCCGTATGAGGACAGGAGGCCCCTTCAAGACGAAGTCAAGATCAGAGGCTACACTGGCGCCAGCGGCAGTTGGGTCGTCTACATCCTGGAGATCGATGGAGCGAACCCTCTGACGTTCCGGTGGAGCGATGATCTTGCCCGAACGTGGAAGGGAACAAAAGTCCCGATAACCTTCGACTGGCAGTCCCTCAGCGGGGGAACCGAGTTGCGCTTCAACAAGCGGGACCTAGTGCCGGGGAACATGATCTCGTTTTCCGCCCGCGATCAGCTCATCACGAGCATCGAGGCAGTGCGCGGCAACGTGATCACGTTGCGAGACGCGCCCAACCGAACGACGACCGCGGCGGTCATGCGGCACTCGGACACGTCGGCCCTGCAGGCTGCCATCGACCGCGCGATTGCAGAGAAGCGCAATGTCTCTTTCCCGGCGGGCCACTACCGGCTGACGAAAGGCCTTTCAGTGCGAGACGCGGCCGCCATTCGGATCGAGGGGGCCGGGGGCGAGACGACGATCCTCGACATCTCGGATGGCGAAGGAGCGTGCCTAGAGCTAGACTACGGCACCGAAGTGACTATCCGCAACCTCCGCATGGTGGGGAACACAGGCATGGATCAGCAGGCCGGGGCTTTCACCACCTCAAGCGGGCATGGTTTCTGGGCTTCGGCCCTCAAGCGGTGTCAGGCGGTCACCATATGCGGGACGGAACGGGTGCTGATCGAGAACGTGCACGCCAGCAAGATGTCGGCGGAGTGCTTCTACTCCCAGGGCCCAGAGAGGGAAGGCACGAAAGTGCCAAAGAGCTACACAAAGGAACTCACCTATCTCCACTGCTCAGTCACGGACTGTGCGGCCAACGCCTTCAACAACAACGACCTGGCCGAGAACACGTCGGTTCTGTACTGTCGCATCGAGAACGTGGCGGCCATGGGCGGCTGGCATGCCTGGGAGGGGCCCTCTCGCTTCATTCGGCTCATCGGGAACTACGTACACAACGCTGGCCCCTTCACGATCGGCGACTTGAGCTCTCGCCCGGCTCACGTGTATGAACTTGGCTGCGGGCAGGCCGTGGTCTCCGGAAACGTCTTTGAGGGCCCCGGACGGGCGGAAGGTATCGATGTCGTCCACGGTCCGACCCAGGTGGTCATCTCCGACAATTTGTTCATCAACTACGACGGCCCAGCCATACGAGTGTCGGGGGAGACCGATCGCGAGCAGTTCTCCAACTCCTTCCCGACGCGCAACGTAACTGTGACGGGCAACATCATCGATATGACCACTGATCCCGCGCACTCCGAGTGGCGCACCGGCATACGAGTCGGCGGAGCGTCCGACGTCACCTTGAGTGATAACCAGATCTACGTTCGCGGTAACTACGATCCCCACGTAGTCGGGACAACGATAGATGAGCCCGCGATGAATGTGACTGTGCACGACAATCTCATCGAGAACTGCGCTTATGGGATATGGGCCCGGCGTGCCACGTCCGAGGTCACAAAAGTCATCGACGCCAGGACCTTCTTAGAGAGTTCGCTGCCGCTGGAGCGGCGCACCTCGCATCTCTACCGAGGCTGGAAAGTGATCTGGGTGGCGGACGGACAGGTGCAAGGGGTTTCCACGATTGACTCTTTCGATCCGACATCGTTCCAGTTCCGACTGAAGGAGCCACGCGATTTACACGTAGGCGACCATTTCGAAATCGCCCCTCCCGTGGGTGCCAACTGGAACATTCACGATAACACTATTACTGGGTGCCTCAACCCCGTCGTGCTTGATGCATATGGCAGCAACACGTCAACCTTTGCCCGCAACACGATCAGCCGCGGTGGTGCAATAGGGGTTCGGCAGGCCCTCGATATCCGCGGGCGGTTCAATGTGATCGGCAACCTGTTTAGTGATTTCGACGAAACTGGGTCAGTCGTGCTCGCGCTCCATCCTGACCGATTCGGGAAGGCCGTGCCGAACGTCATCGGCGACAACACATTCGAGAACTGCTCGGGCCCCGTCGCCGAGAGCCAGAAGGGCCTCTGGAACGCTTGCAGCGTCAGCGGCAATGTGTTCGCGGGCAGAAGAGGAGAAATGGCACCCAGCGTTATCAGTGGGTCCCAAGGCGCACCCTAAGGATGCCAGGCGCCACGCATCGCGGCGTTCACGTAGGTTCTACCTGATGACGGATAACGCAGCAGCGCGATAACGGGATAGAGGAGAGGTCGGTGGATAACGGCTTTCGCATGCGTCAGGTTTTCTGCGACTGGCATATGCCGAATTTCCTGCCTGAGATCGCTCTCGATCTCGACGATTACTTCGAGAACATCGCCAGGACGGGAGCAGAGTGCCTGATCTTCCAGGCCAAGAACGCCCACGGCAACTGCCTTTACCCCACCAAGGTGGGCGTTGTGAACCACGGGATGGGGGGCAGGGATATCTTCGGCGATGTCTGTCACCGGGCGAAACAGATGGGCCTGCAGTTCATCGCCTACTACAACGTGATCCTGAGCTATGAGCTGGCGAGAACGCACCCGGAGTGGCAGCAGGTGGATCAGCACGGAAACCGTCTGCTGTTCGCGCACTATCCTTCGATGTGCATGAGCAATGATGAGTTCATCGTGCAGGTCTGTGACCAGATGGAGGAGATCGCACGGGGATACGACATTGATGGGTTCTTCCTGGACCTCCAATACTTCGACCACCGGGGCTGCTACTGTGAGTCGTGTCGGCGCAAGTTCGAAGCGAGGTACGGTTACCCCCTGTCGCCGACAATCCTAGTCACGGCGCGGGCACGGCTCGATTTTGTCAACTTCAAGGTGGCAATGCGTGAGCAGTTCATGCGCGCTCTGCAGGTGCGTTGCGACAGCGCCAAGCCCGGCCTGCTGTGGATGTGGAATCACGCAGGAGATCCCTCCTTCACCGCCCGCAGCCTCGACCGCCACGCGACATTCGTGAGCGGAGAGGCCCATCCGCCGGAGTACCTAAGCGCCGACCTGAATGCCGGGCTCATGCAAGCGACAGGGGCGCCCTTTGTGCTGATGATGCCCGAGAGCCAGGGAAGCTGGGGCGATTGGACTGTCACCACGGTCCCAACCCTGAAGGGGCTCTCGGCGCTGGCCATCGCTCGGGGCGGGGCGCTCAACGTGAACCATGTGCCCTATCCCTGTGGTGATTACGCCGGCCGGGTGGCGCGACCCGTGTGGGACGCTATCGCTGAGACTTTCGCCTGGGTCAGGGAGCGGGAGCCTTGGTGTAAGGGAAAGCGGAGAGTCGAAGCTGTTGGCTGCCCCGTGTCGGAGACGAATCTCAAGCTTTTCCAGGCGCTCAGCGGGCTGTCTGGCACCGCGTATTGGGACGATCATCGTTCGACCTTGGAATCTCTCCATCAACTCCTTTCGGAGCTGCATATTCCGCTCGGGTTCTTCTATGAGGAGGACGCCCCGAGCAGAGTGGGTGACTACGAGTTGGTGGTGTTGCCGAACCTGCTGCACATCAGCGATGCATTCGCGAGCGAACTGCGAGAGTTCGTGAAACAGGGCGGCAAACTGCTGGCCACATACCAGACATCGTTGCTGGATGCGGAGGGCGATCGGCTGCCCAACTTCTCGCTGGCGGACATGTTCGGCGTGGACTTCGAAGCGGACAGCCCGTACAGCGTGTCTTACCTCGACCGACTCGATTCGTGCTTCCGCGGGACGGTCCCCGACATGCCGCTCCTGCTGAAGGACTTCGACCGAGGCGACAACCCGTCCAACCACGCCCTCTACTGCACGCTGCGGCCCGGAGCTCGCGCCCTTGGTTACCTCAGCGATCCCGTGATCGAAAGCGACTTCGAGTTGGGACACTTCATCTACCATCAGCATTCACCTCCCGGCCGGTACACCGATCACCCCGCCATCGTTGTCAACGACTATGGGCGGGGCAGGGTGGCCTTCTTGCCTGTGCCTTTCTTCAGGGCCTTCCGATCCTGGAGTCCTGCACGTGGGCGGAGCCCGTTCCTGAAGGAAGTCCTCCGGGTCCTGGTCGAGGAACAACTCGACCTATCTCAGAGGATTCGCGTGAGAGCCCCGGCATCGATCAAGACCATGGTCATGCAGGACGAAGCTGGCTGGCTGCTGCACCTGATCCATATCCAGAAGGAATCAGACAGCATGTACCTCGACGCGTTCGAGCGGATCGGGCCCATGGAGATCTGGGTCAGTCCCGGCTGGTCCATCCATTCGGTCTCGGAGTGTCTGAGCGGGAGGTCTTTCGCTCACCATCCTGACCGGGGTGGGGCTCGCTTTGCGGTCCCGTCAGTGACCGACCATGTGATCCTGAGGATAGCGAAAAGCGTGTGAGCAGGCCGGCCCGGCCTGACCATCGAACAACAGCACGTGAAAGGACAGATATGAAGACGATACCGACGAGCGAGTTCAAGGAGCGGCAGAAGCGAACTCAGCAGCGTGTCGCTGAGGCAGGGCTGGAGGCGGTGATCGTCCACTCCAACGAGGCCGATTTCGCTAACGTCCGCTATCTCTCCGAATACTGGCCGGCGTTTGAGTCCGCGGGCGTCATCATCCCCGCCGAGGGAAAGCCGATACTCCTGATCGGGCCCGAGAGCGAGACCTACGCGCTGGACAGAAGCCAGATCGAGACGGTGCGCAAGGTTCTCTGGTACCGGGAGAGCGCCGAGCCCGACTACCCGGACATCCCGATCAGCACCTTCGCGGAGGTGTTCGCCGAGGCGTGCGGCGGCAAGCCGGTGAAGCGGCTCGGCATTGTGGGCCGAGCGATCTTCCCGATGGTGATCTATGAGGAGGTCCGCAAAGCGCTGCCGGGGGTCGAAATGGTGGGCGCCGACGAGATCATCAGTGACATGCGCATCATCAAGAGCCCTAACGAGATTGCGCTGCTGAAGGAGGGTTTCCGGATCAGCGAGATCGCTATTGACGAGTGTCTCGCGCAGATGAAGCCGGGCATGACCGAACTGCAGGTCGTAGGGCTGGCGCTGAAGTCACTCTACAGCCATGGCGCTGAGTACGAAGCCCATCCGCAGTATGTCATGGGAGGGACCAACACGAACCATGCCATCTCCCGGGCCACCCATCGGCCACTGGCTCAGGGGGAGATGATCCAGCTCAACCTGGGCGCCCGCGTGGGGGGATACAGCCCAAGTGTCGGCCGACCATGCTGCTTTGGCAGGATGCCAGACGAGATGCGAAGGCTGGTGCAGGTTGGGCTTGACGCTCACCTCAAGACCATGGAATTCATGCGCGCGCACGTGTTGGCGAAGGACGTCGTGAGACGCTTCGAGGAGTTCGTGAAGTCGAGAGGATGCGGAGGGAATCTGTTGTACGGGCCCTGCCACGGTGTCGGCATGATCGAGGTTGAGCGGCCCTGGATGGAGAGCACCAGCGACTACCTGCTGCAGGAGAACATGACCTTCCAGGTCGACACATTCCTGCATACCGACAGCTACGGGCTGCGCTGGGAGGATGGCGTTCGCGTGACGTCCGACGGGGTCGAGCGGTTGTCGAGCCGCCGCCAGGAAGTCCTGGAGCTCCCGCTGTGAGCCGGGAGCGCCTACTGGGCCGCACCACGTGGGCCTTCCCGGACGGCGACTTGCCCGCGCCCGGGGAGAAGGAGCCATACGGGCACGAGTCGCT
>JBEKKD010000171.1:0-8105 GCA_050010895.1 Armatimonadota bacterium | reverse complement strand
GACATCCAGGGTGCGCAGGAAGAGGCGATGGCCGCCCACTTCCGCCGTTCGCAGCAGCGCGCGCCCGTGCTGGATTGCGGTGATGTCGGTGCTCGTACCGCCCACCTCGAGGAAAATGCCGTCGCTCACGCGCACGTACATGAGCGCGGCCGCGACCCCCGCGGCGGGCCCCGAGAGCAGCGTCAGCAGCGGCCGCCGCCGCATATCCTCGATGCTCATGACCCCGCCGTCGCTGCGAACCACCATCAGCGGCGCGCTGATGCCCGCCTCGCGCACCGCTC
The DNA here is from genome assembly GCA_050010895.1 of Armatimonadota bacterium. Classification (GTDB taxonomy): domain Bacteria; phylum Armatimonadota; class Hebobacteria; order Hebobacterales; family Hebobacteraceae; genus JBEKKD01. The sequence goes on along the minus strand of JBEKKD010000171.1, from coordinate 7,824 downwards.
TCTCTGTCAGATCGGCGGTGGCGATGGTCTTCGGGAGCAGGCTGGCGTTGATCACCGCAGTCCGCGTGCGAATGCGCAGCCCATAGCGGCCGGAGATCTCGAAGGTGCCGGTAGCGGGTACGCTGGCGTCCTGAGCGGCCGCGATCACCATCTGCTCGCGCGACGGATCATCGACGGAAAACGCCTCTGCGGCGACGATGGCCTGCGCGCCCGCCGCCACAAGCTCGGAAACGGCCGCGGCGGCGCCGGCCTCATCGAGTTGGTCCCGATCCACATATGTGTGAAGCGTGTGGAGTCGCCTGCCCGGGGCCAGCTCGAGGTCACCCAGTCGCGTTTCGGCCTGCGCTCTCCTGCCCTCCAGTCCCGAGCCGATGGCCACAATGCCGACGGGCGCAACGTCGCCCTCCAGCAAGGCATTGGTGATCTGGGTCGTGCTGTAGGCGAGAAAGCTGATGTCAGCGGGACTGATGCGGGATTCGCCGAGCAGAACTCGCAGCGCCTCCACGACGCCTTCGGCGACCCCGCGTGCAGCGCGATGCGTGGTCGGGACTTTCGCTTGAGCCACGAGCGCGAAGCTCGCGGCGTCGAGAGCTACGGCGTGGGTGAACGTGCCGCCGACGTCGATGCCGATGCGGTATTGTGCCATGGTGAGTGCTGTGATGCCCCGTCAGATCGGCATGAGAGGCTTGTGGGCTCGCATTCAGTGCTTCGGGTTGAGCGCCTTCTCTTGCACGAGCAGTCCGCTGAGATAGACGCGGGCGACGGCGTTCGCGCCCTCTCCGGAGACCGTCTGGCTGATCGTTTCACCAGGCTCATGGTACTCGTGGTAGGCGACATGCTCGCCGCTCGTGTCGGTGACGATGATCTTCACTTCCTGGAGACTGGCGCCCGGAGGTACGGTCAGCTCGATCGTCCTGGAGTGCGTGCCGGAATCGGAGGGCTGATCCTCGATCACCTCGGTGTCCGGCTCCGGACCCTTGCTCACCAGTAGATCGACCTCGGTTCCCCGGGGCACTTTCCCACCGGGGGTCGGAGTCTGCCCGAGCACGTAGCCGACCGGGACCTTGGGGTCGTACCTCGCCTTCTCCCGCTTCACCACGAGGCGCGCCTCTTTGAGCAGAGCCCGGGCCCGGTCGACGGACATATCCCCGACATCGGGCACTTTCGCCCACCGCGAGCCCGAGCTGATGGTCAGCCGCACCTTTCGGCCCACTTTCACTACCCGGCCCGCTCCCGGCTCCGCCTCGAGCACCTTGCCCTCGGGCGTATCCTCGCTCGCCTTCTCGGAGATCACCTCGGAGTCGAGGCCGAGCGACTTGAGCAGCCCCGTCGCCTCCTGCTGCTGCAGGCCCACGATCTTCGGCACCGTCACTTCCTTCGGCGCGGTCTGCGCCCAGCCCCAGATGGTCAGGTTATAGGCGGCGACGAGAAACGCGACAATGGCGAGCAGTTCGATCACCTGCGGCAGGAGGGCGCGCCGCGCCCGGCGGGCAGTCGGCCACATCTCCCGCCTCGACGGCGGAGGTGGCGGCGTCGCAGGTGGAACCGTTTGTCCTCGAGTCGGCCAGTTGCTCACGTCAATGCTTTCTTCGTATCTGCGCGATCGCTGCCTGGTGCTGGGCGAATGTCACGCTGAACACGTGCGATCCGTCCGGGCGCGCCACGTAGTACAGATACGGCACGCGCGCCGGCTCCATCGCGGCCCGGATGCTCGCCTCGCCCGGGCTGCAGATCGGCCCAGGCGGCAGCCCCTCGTGCTGATAGGTGTTGTACTCGCTCGGGACCGTCAAGTCCTCGTCGATCAGGCGGGGCTTTCGGCCATCCCCGAGCGCATACTGCACCGTGGCGTCACACTCCAACCTAATACCCCGATTCAGCCGATTCATCAACACCCCGGCGATCATCGGGCGTTCCTTCTCGTGTTTCGCCTCTCCCTCGACCAGCGAGGCGAGAATGATGATATCGCTCATGCTCCGGCCTTTGTAGGTCGGGTTCCCGTGGAAAAGCCCCCGCCAGACCACGCTGTCGAAGCGCCGCAGCATCTGGGAGATGATCGCCTGCGCCGGCTGCCCGACGTCCACGCGGTAGGTGTCGGGGAAGAGATACCCCTCCAGGCTGCGTCTCGGGACCGGGAACGGCGGATCGAAGTCGCTCGTCAGTTGCGCTTGCATGGCGAAGTCGTCCGCTGGAACCAGCTTCTCCTGCTCCACCTCTTCCGCGATCTGCCGCAGCGTGTAGCCCTCCGGCACGGTGAGCCACCGCCACGCCTTGCGCGAGCCGCGGCTGACGGCGTCGAGTATCTCCAGCGGCGTCATCGTCGGCGTGAGCTCGAAGCGGCCCGCCTGAATGCGCCGCCACTTGCCGGACACGTACGCGGCCGCGGTGAAGATCGGCGCGCTGCGGATAATGCCGTCCTGACGCAGCATGGCCGCCACCTTCGGCACCGAATCGCCCCGCTCCACCGTCACCACTGTGGGCGCGTTGTGCCCGGCAGGGACCAGCAGGCCCACGATGATGGCGACGGCTATGGCGACAAGCGCGCACAGCGCCGCGATGCGGCTGACCAGTCTCAATCGCATGGGGCCTCGGCGCTCCGTTGTGCGTTGAGATAATCCTGAAGCATGATTGCGGCGGCGGTCCTGTCTATGATCTCTTTCGTCTGGGCCGGCTGTAAGCCCGCCCTGCGGCCAGAGAGCGCCTCCTCGGCCTCTGCCGTCGTCAGGCGCTCATCCCACAATACCACTTCCAGGCCGGACTGTCGCCGGATGGCGTTGGCGAAGCGACGGGCGCGGCGAGCGGCGGGCCCGACGCTCCCGTTCATGTTGAGCGGATGCCCGACGATCACGCGCTCGGCGCCCAGCGTGCGGGCGAGATCGACGACGCGGGTCACGTCATCGGCCAGCGACGCGTGCGCGATCGTGCTGACCGGGCGCGCCGTCATGCCCAGCGGATCGCTGACGGCGACGCCGATTCGCTTCTCACCGGGATCGATGCCCAGAGCTATCATGCGGGCGTCTCCGGGGCGCGAGAGGCGAGAAACACGAGAGTCCCGAGCGCGGCGAGGAGCGCCCCCATGCCGGCTGCTGGGCCGGAGTCTTCAGTGATCATGGCGATCACCCCCGCGGCTATCGCGGCGGCGATGCCTGCGGCCAGCGCGCGCCGTCCCTCGAGCGCGCGGCGCGCGGGCGCTCCGCGGCGGAGCTGGAGCCACAGCACGAGCGCGCAGAGCGCCCCTGCTAAAACGCTCCATGGGGCTACCCTGACGACGTTGACTGCGATCGCAGCCTTGCGCGCGATCATGTCAGCAAGGCCCGCGGTGTCGCCCCCGAGCAGCGCGGCCGCGCTCGCCCCTATGTGCGAACGGCTCTCGGGGGCGTTCAGCAGGTCCACAACGCCCGGCACGACGATGCTGAGCAGCAGCGCGCCGGCCGCGGTGACGATGTGCCGCGCGCCGACGCGCCGTCGGGTGGCAAGCCACAGTGTCATCAATCCGAACGCGGCGACGAATGAGCCGCCCCAGTTCGCGCCCCAGCAGGCGAGGCCGATCACGAGGGTCACGAACGCGCCGATGAGCGCGGCCAGGCGGCCCCTGGTAGGGGCTACGTGCATCATCGCGCCCAATCCGATCACCGTCATGCCCACCAGCGCGCCCATGTACTCATTTCCGATGCCGTAGAAGCGCGAGCTCATCATAATGCCCATCTCCAGCGCGGAGAAGCGCATCAGCGGCGAGCCGCTGAGCACATCGGCGAGGATGAGCGCGGCGCCCAGGAGCATGGCGAGCGCGAGACCGTACGCGGGGCCGCGGCGGCCGGCGGCCGTCGCGACGGAACCGAGCACCACAGCTATCGCAAATGAGAGCGCGAGATAGAGCGCGTCGTGCCCAGGCGGGACGGGCGCGGCGACGGCGAGGCCGACGGGGACGAACACCACCCCGAGCGCTAGAGCGCCCAGGAAGCGCTGCTGCCGCCACCAGAAGGCGAGCATGATGCCCGCGAGCGCGACCAGCGCTCCGTAGCCCGCGTACAACTTCGCCATCAGGATGCGCACGCGGTAGCGGTCGGTGAGCACGGCGTCGAGGTGGTCGAGGCGGCGGCGGCGGCCGACGCCTCTCTCCTGTTCGACGGTCGCCACTCGGCCCGTCACCAGGCTGTCGCGTGCGGCGGCTCCGAGTCCCCACCAGGCCAGGAGAGTCGGCGAAATGTCAGCGGGCGGTATGATGCCGCTCCACCGCGTGCTAGGGCTGCGGAGAGCGCCCGGAGTAGTCAGTGTGAGCATCCAATGGAGGTATCTCGATGGGCTATCGGCATAGCGCTTCGGGTCGAAGCGAAGTTGTTCGGTAGGTATGTTATCGCGGTCCCCCGCCTCCCACAGAACGGTGAAGCCCAGGTGCGGTGCGCGGTCGAAGGGTTTCGCGTGAGACGGCGCAACCAAGGCAACGAGCACCTCTCTGCCGCGGAGATCCGCGAGCGCGTCGCCGATGAGCGCGTCCGCGGAGGCGAGCAGGTCGCGCGGCGCTGAGCCCTTGCTGAACTCGACCACCACCATCTGGGACTGGTCCAGCGCCCGCCTGAGGTCGCGCCGCAGCGCGGGCTGGTCGCCGCGAGCGACGATGCGCGCCAATCCCAAGCAACCTCTCGTGTCAGCGTCTGAAGGTAGGCGCACGGGCCCAGCCGGCATGAGCGCGCTCGCGCCGTTGCTGAGCAGCCGCTCGATGTTTGGCAAGCGCGCGGCTCGCACTTGAGACCAACTGACTCCGGGAGCCACGATGACCAGGGCGCGTGCGTGCAGCTCTTCCAGCGTGACGGCGACGGATTCCACATCCGATGGCCATCCAAGGGTGACGGCATGGGCAGGAGTGACGAACCGCATCGCGGACACGAGCGCGAGGCAGGCGACCGCGGAGCGCAGCCAGGTCGGCCCGCTACTTCTTCTGCGCGGCAACCAGCTCTCTCGCTTTCGCCAGCGCTTCATCGAGTTGCTCCGGGTTCTTGCCACCGGCCTGGGCGAAGTCGGGGCGGCCTCCTCCCCCACCTCCGGCGATCTTGGCGACCTCACGGATGAGATTGCCGGCGTGAAAGCCCGCGGCGATGAGGTCCTTGGAAACTTCGCTGACGAACTGCGCTCGGCCCTCGGACTCGCAGCCCAGCACGACGATGCCGCTGCCGAGGCGCTTGACGAGGTCGTCGGCGAGGCCGCGCAGCGCGTCTGCCGGCAGCGCGACGCGCTCCGCGATGAGCTTCACGCCGTCCAATTCCACCGCGGCCTTCACCAGGTCCTCGGCGAGCGCGCCCGCGCTCTTCTGCTGCAGGCGCGCGATCTCGCGCTGGGCGCGGCGCAACTCGGCGTGGAGCGCCTCCAGGCGCTCCGAGAGCTTCTCAGGCGATGTCCCGAGAGACGCGGCCGCGTGCGAAAGCTGCTCGCGCTGGCGGGCAAGGAGCGCCTGCGCCTCCATGCCGGTGACCGCCTCGATGCGACGTAGATTGGAGCCGATGCTGCCCTCGCTGGTGATGGCGAACGCGCCGACGCCGCTGCTGCGGTCGAGGTGCGTGCCGCCGCAGAGCTCCTTGCTGAAATCTCCGATCTGCACCAGGCGCACGGTTTCGCCATACTTCTCGCCAAAGAGCGCCACCGCGCCCTCGGCGCGCGCCTGCTCCAGCGGCATCTCGCGCACCACCAGCGGCTCGTCTTGAAGCGCCAGGCGCGCCACGCCGTCCTCGATGCGCTGGCGCTGGTCGGGCGTGAGCGCGGAGAAGTGCGCGAAATCGAACCGCAGACGGTCCGCCTCGACCAGCGAGCCGGACTGAAGCGCGTGCTCGCCGAGCACGTCGCGCAACACGAAGTGCAGCAGATGCGTGGCGGTGTGAGCGCGGGCGAGCGCCTGGCGGCGCGGGCGGTCCACTTCTGCCTGCACCTGCTGACCCACGTGAAGCGCGCCCTGCGTGACCTTCACCTCATGCGCGTGCGCGCCCTCGACCGGCGAGTAGGTATCGAGCACGTCCGCGGCCGCGCCGTCGGCGCGCAGCACACCGTGGTCGCCCACCTGGCCGCCCGATCTGGCGTAGAACGGCGTGCGATCGAGGAAGACCTCGCCCCTTTCGCCTGCGGCCAGGGACTGCACCGAATCAACGGGACGCATGGCTGGTCCGCCACCAGTGTTCTCTACCCCCCGCGGCATAGCTCTCCGCACGATCTCGACGATCCTGCAACCTGCTTCCAGGGCATCGTATCCGACGAATGTGGTCTTCCCAACACCGTTCTCGTACCCAAGGGTACGGACGAAATCGAACATGTTGGCCGCGCCTGAGAGCGCGCGCTGATTGGAGAGATGCACCTCAAACCCAAAGCGGGAAAACTCCAGACCATGTTCAGCGGCTGTCTCTTCGATGATCTCCCTTGGCAAGCCGTACGTATCATAGAGCTTGAAAGCTTCCTCAGCGTCGATCTCACTGGCACCAGTGGCCTTGGCCTTCTCTATGGCATCCATCAAGTACGGCCAGGCCCGACCTAAGGTCTCCTCGAACTGCTTCTCCTCCTGCTGAACCCAGGTCATGATGCGCTGCTGCCATTGCTTCAGCTCGGGATAGATCGGTCCCATGGTGGCGGCGACGATGGGCACGAGACGGTGCAGGAACGGCTCCTCGATACCGAGCGTGCGGCCGAACCGGTAGGCGCGCCTGAGCACCCGGCGCACCACGTAGCCCGCGCCGTCATTCGACGGCGTGAACCCGTCCGCGAGAAGGAAGGAGACGGCGCGCGTGTGGTCGGTGATGATGCGCGCCGCCTGTACCTGGCGGTCGGTGAGGCGCTCGGGCAGGCTCGGGTTCGCGCTCCTCGCCCGCGCGAACACGGCGGCCACGATGGGGGCGAGCAGGTCGGTTTCGAAGATCGAGGGCACGTCCTGAATGAGCGCGACCATGCGCTCGAAACCCAGCCCGGTATCGATCCCAGGCTTGGGCAGGCGCTCCAGTTTTCCGTCCTCGAGTTTGTTGTAGGTCTGGAAAACGAGGTTCCAGAGTTCGTTGAAGCGCGAGCAACTGCACGTCGGATTGCAGTCCGGGCGGCCGCATCCGACCTCCGGGCCGGAATCGAGGTGGATCTCCGTATCCGGCCCACAGGGGCCGGAGTTGCCGACCGGTCCCCACCAGTTCGTGGGGTCGGTGAGCATGCGGTCGTCGGGGATTCCCGCGACGCGCTTCCAGATCCCCGGTGACTCGTCGTCCTCGGGGTGAACGGTGATCCATATGCGGGACTTCGGGAGCTTCAGGACGCTGGTGACGAACTCCCATCCGAACTCGATGGCGCCTTCCTTGAAGTAATCGCCGAACGAGAAGTTGCCGAGCATCTCGAAGAACGTGCAATGCCAGGGGGTGAGGCCGACTTCATCGATATCGTCGGAGCGGAAGCATTTCTGGCAGGTGACGACTCGAGGATAGGCGGCCGGGACGATGCCGCGATACCAGGGCACGAACTGCTGCATGCCGGCGCTGGTGAAGAGCGTGGTTTCGTCGCTAGGCTTCAGCGGCGAGCTCGGCAGCATGTGGTGATCGTGCTGCGCGAAGTAGTCGAGAAAGCTCTTGCGCAGCTCTCGGCTCATGCGAGCGGGCTTTTGCTTCTCGTATAGATACGAATAGGTAGGCTCGGTGGGGGTCATACCCGGGCTGTTCTCCAGAATGATCGCGTCCGTCGTCCGCCAGCTGACGGACGCGTGGGGCTTTGCTACAGGGCGATTATAGCAGATTCAGCTCGCGCCTGCATCGGCCAGTGATGGTATCCGCTGCCGCTCCGCGCAGCCGGCAACCAGCGAGGGGAGTGGACAGGCCG
>JBEKKD010000170.1:0-8109 GCA_050010895.1 Armatimonadota bacterium | reverse complement strand
CTCGAGGGCGCGGATATTCGCCAGGTTGGGATACACCTGTACGCCAAAGCTGAGGTCGAACTTGAATTGCCTGACGACGAGGCCGAATCCGGTAGTGAATCTGGCGTTCAACGGACCAAAGGTGAAGTCGCCGCGTCGCGGCGGGGTGACATGGTAGGTCTCGCTTGCCTCGCTCGTGGGCGTCAGAACGCGCTCAAGCATCCGACGCTCGACCGTGAAGTCGAGCGGAGGCTCGTCCCGAAGCAGCGCGCGGAACACCCGAGACGACCGGTTGCGGATGACCACCGGCACGAGGTTCGCCGAGCCCACTGATAGGACTCGCTCAACCGGGCGCCTTGCGGTCACGAGGACCCCATCCCTCAACGCCTGCACATCGGCGATCGCGGCGCTCACGAGCGCCACCCACCACAGCACGCTCAACCACATCAGCGGCACCCAGAGCAGCGCGAGCCCGAACCACACAGCCCCTATGGCGGCCAAGGCGCCGCACCGCGCGCTGGGAAACCAGCCGTGGGGCTGCGCCGGTTGCTCCTGGTGGGCGCTATCTTGGGACGGGGACGGCTGAGATGACACTTTCGAGTAGCCGCTCTACCGTGAGGCCCTCTACTTCGGCCTCCGGCTTCAGTATGATGCGATGTCGCAGAGCCGCTGGCGCCATGTCCTGCACGTCGTCCGGCTCGACGAAGCTCCTTCCCTGCGCGGCTGCTCGGATCTGGGAGCAGCGAAGCAGAGCAACCGCTGCGCGCGGACTCGCCCCAAGGACCGTGTGAGGCGATTCGCGCGTACGCGAAACAAGCTCAGCGATGTAGGCGATCATCTCGTCGCTGACGGCCTGCTTCGACAGTTCGTCGGTCGCGGTCTGCAGGTCAGACGGGCCGATCACCGTTTCTATGCCCGCCGCCCTGAGATCCTGAGGATCCCTGCCCTGGAGATGAAGGCGAAGCACGTTCTCCTCCGCAGCACGGTCGGGATACCGGACATTCACCTTCAGGAGGAAGCGGTCGAGCTGCGCTTCGGGTAGGGGATAGGTTCCTTCGTACTCGATCGGATTCTGCGTGGCCATCACGAAGAAAACGCCTTCGAGATCGTGGTCCACGCCGTCGATCGTGACCTGCCGTTCCTGCATAGCCTGGAGCAGAGCCGATTGGGTCTTGGGCGGAGTGCGGTTGATCTCGTCTATCAGCAGCACGTTGGTGAAGACCGGCCCCTTGACCAGCCGGAAACTGCGCGTCTGGCTGTCAAAGACATTGGTCCCGGTGATGTCCGTTGGCATGAGGTCGGGCGTGCATTGGACGCGCTTGAAGTCCGCGTTGATACAGCGGGCAAGGGCCCTCCCGAGCAAGGTTTTCGCAACTCCCGGGACTCCCTCAACCAGGACGTGGCCACGGGCGAGCAGGGCGGTCAGAAATTGTGTTACCACCTCATCCTGGCCCAGCACGACCTTGCCGACCTCGGCCCGCACCCGGCCCATCAGCTCTTGGATAGTCATGAGATGCTCCTGATGCTTCCTCTGTTACATCTGTCGCAGCGATCGGACCGACTCATCCAGGGCTCGCACCGCCGACATCGCCCGCGCCTCAGACACCTCTCCGGCAGCCCCCAGTATCTGCTCGCACTGCCGCAAAGATAGCTCGATCTGCCTCCCGGCGCTTTCGCTGATGCGCGATGCGGATCGGATCACCGCATCACTTCCGGCGTCCCGGGCCAGTCCTAACTCAAGCCTCAGGCGTGGGAGCGCGGCGTCATACGAGGTTCGGACTGCAAGTCTGGTCGCGCGTCCCCTCTGAAGCAGCGACGTCATCGTGCCCAAGTACTCGCTCCGCTCGCGCTTGCCTCGATCGAGAGGGATGGCGCTACCGAACCTGCGGCCGCGCGCGTACATCACTATCAGCACACCAAGCAGCAATTGCGCCGCTGCCAGTTTCAGCGGCACGGGGGTCATATGCCACGCGAGACGTTCGCCATAGCCGTGGTGGTACTCATCGAAATAGACCGGCGCAGCGTTCGTCGGCGGGCCCAAGGCATTCAGCACGAAGGCAAGGTTGTCGGCTTCGCCGATGCCTTCGTTCGACACGCTCCACGGGCTGGCAACCACGATCAGATCGCCCTTGCCCAGGCGAGCATAGCCTACCACGACGCCCTTCTCATCCCGAAAGAGCGGGACGGCCGTCTGCATGAGATCGTCGAGTGCTGCAGGAGAGCCGTTCGGCTGAAGCAATGGCCCCTCGCCCGCCTCCGCCGGCGCGCGGCGTGCCGGAAATTGGATGCGCATGGGAGAGCGCACGGCGAGCTGGCCGACGCCGCGCGCCAGGTCCGTCGGCTGGATCGCTCGGGCACGGGTTAGCGGCCCTCCTATGACCGCGGTCTCCAGATCGGTAGACGCATCAACAGCCGGCGACGCTCCAGGCAGTGAAAGGGCGCTGATGAGCACGGCGCGATGGCCGCGCTCGATCCACTGACGGAGCGGTTTCCATTCCGCGGGCAGCACCGGCTTTGTGGGCTCGACGACGACGATGACGCCATGCCCCGGCAGTGTGCGGGCCAGGAATGGCACGCGAAGACGGCGGGCGTCATAGCCCAGCTCCTGGAGCGTCAGGAACAACGCCCGCATTCCCCGTGGATCCGAGCTATAGGTACTTGGATCGAGCAGCCCGGCCTGGCCGCCCTCAGTCTTCCCCCCGGTCATGGCCCAGATGAGGGCAAAGATGAGCAGCGTCAGGCCGGCTATCCACCATAGTTCCCGCGGCAATCTCATGACGAGGTCATCGCCTCGAGCCGAGCCCACTGGACATGCGCCTGTCGATACTGCTCGGACCCGGCAGGGGTCAAACCGTACCAGACGGCGGCGAACAGCCGGTTCAGCTCACCCAGGACAATCGCCATCTCATGCATACCACGCGCCCGCAGGGCGCGCTCGAAGCGCCCGTCTGTGCGAGAACTCTCGTAGCTGACGTGCCCCGCACTGTCGAGCTTCATCAGCGCCGCCATGTGCAGCGCTCTGATCGCAGAGGCGTAGTCTCCCGACCCGCAGGCGGCGTCCGCCTCCACGAGCCACTGGGCATGCGATTTGGCCGGCTCCGAGACAGGCATACGCGCTTGCTCCACGTGCCAGCGCGCGCCTGCCGCCCTGAGCACGAGGCGCACCACAAGATACAGCGTGATCAGAACGGAGGCTGCGAGCAGGATGCCCAGCACTGCACGTTGTGCGGCTCGCGACAGCCCGAGGTGAAGGGATGGCAAACGACTGGCGATCCGCTCCAGTGCCTGCTGCAGCAATTCGAGCGCACGCGACAGAAGCCGCATCACCCACGCCTGGGCTTTCGCCAACCTGCTTGGCTGGAATTCGGAGCGGCCCAGCACTCCTGCCAGCACATCTCGCGCGCCAGTGATCGATGCCGCGGGCCCCGGCTGTACGGCATTCTGGAGGCTGCGGAGCATCGCCCCGGCTGCCTCCATGCCGTCCTTTCCGCTGTCGATGTGCTGCCGAAGGGTCCTCAGGAGCTCGCGGTTGTCGACGGCCATCGCCTCCGTGCCTGGCATTGTCACCTCTGCGCGCTCGGGGACGAGCTTCAGGGCCTCCTTGGCGGACGGTTCACCGCCGCCGCCTCGCCTGGCGGCCTGATCGACGAAGGCTGCCGCCTTTCCCAGCCTGGCGGCATATTCCGACTGGCTGATCGGCATGGCAGCGGCCGAACGGCAGGACAGGAACGCGAGCAGCAGTGCAGCTACACCGATACGGGTCACATCGCGCCACCGTCGCCTGGCGGCGAAGCAGGTGTCTCTGGGGCGATCGGGGCCTCGATAGAGGCCTGCGGAGCCGGCCGGCCCAGCTCTCTGGCCAGCGTCTCCAGGTCGAACCCCTCTTTCCGGATGCGGGAGTCGTAGTAGAGCATGATCACCGAGATCAACGTGATGGGCAGAACCAGGGCGTTGCTGATGCCCATGACCATGCCCATGATTAGCCACATGACAGCGCTCTCTTTGCCTGCGGCGGAAGCCAGAACAAGCGCCCCTAGTGGTACATATTGGATCACGCTTGCTATCACGCTGGTGATAATCAGTAACACGACGAGCTGGGCCCAGACGCCCTGACCGATCAGGAAACGGCTCCGCCACACGGCCCGGAAGTACCGTTTGTCCTCAATGATGAAGACCTGCATCACGAAAGCGGCCCAGAACGCGAACACGACCATGCCGACGAACAGAAGGATCGCACCGCTCAATATGAGCGCAAACGCTGCAAGCAGCGTGAGCAGAAAGGGACCGAACCGCTTCAGGACAAACCGGTACGCGGCGCCAACGGTCACCGGATAGCCCATGTACCTGTCAGAAACGGCCTTCGTCAGTGCGCCGCTGGCGACGAAGTAGGCGGGTAGGAGGACGATGACCGATAGCGCCGCCAGAGCTGGAACTGCCTGCACGAGACCCAGGGGCACGTACACGAATGCCGCGATCCCGAAGAAGAGCCAGAAGTTCCGGCGGTAGAGACGGAATGCCTGATCGATGATCTCAAGCAGGCCCATGGGCCTGAGGACCACCGCGCCCTCTGTCATGACCGCACCCTAGACTGTCCCACAATGTTGCCGTGGCATGATCTGTCGCGTCACCCGAATAGGGATATTCCAGGGATGCGCCAGGTTACCTGGGATGAGAGTGAAGAGATCGGAGCCGCAGACGTGGGGGACGCTTACGTTCGGCGGCCGCGAGGCCCTGGACGGCCAGACTCACCATTGCGCTGCGCAACCGGGGTCGTGGCATCTCCCGGGATGATGGCCAGAATGCGCTGTGTGCTGACGGCGAGGACCGGCAGCTCCTCGGGCCGCTGATCGGGGCTTCCATCCAGCTCGAAGATCTTGGCGGAAACCAGCGGCAGGAACTGTCGCCTGTCTTCCTCGATCTGCTGAAGGATACGGCGGTTCGCGAACTTCCATGCCCTACCCTCGATCCGCTGGCCGGGCAGGAACAGCGTGACCGGAACAAAGCCCTGATATGCCTCGGTTTCCATGATGATCTCCGCACCCCGCTTGGCCGCCGCGCGTTGAACGATCGCTAGGGGTGTTGTAGCAGATAGGCGCCAGCATGGCAAGGCCGCCGGGAGGCGCGCTCTGCTCGTGAGGAGATCGGCCGTGACCGACGACGGGAACTGGCTCACAACGGACCCCCTTCGGGCTCCGTTTTCCTTCCTCTGGCGGGAGGTGAGAGGGAACCAGATGGCCGCCGCCGGTCACGGTAAGGAGGCCTGAGTGCTGGCAGTCCGTACTGACACACCGGCCTCGGCGCCCAGGTTGGGGCCGAAGCCATCCCCCTGGCTCCGGCCCCTCTAGTCTGCGCCTAGTTCTTCACAGTCACCTTGACTGGCTTGACCTTCCCATCTGGCCGATCCGCTGCGCGCACTTTCGCGGAGATCTCGTGACTGCCGTTCGACGCTTTCGTGGTGTCCCAGGAATAGGCGTAGGGATCCGTGCTGATCGAGTCGAGCAGGTTACCGTCCAGGTAGATGTCGACTCCCTTCACCTCGGTTTCGCTGGTGACCGTGAGTTTGATCTGTGCCGTGCCGGACACGGTGCCGCCGTCCGGGGGGCCGTTGATGCCGCCGCCCGGGGGGTCACATGCCCAGGCAATGGCACCGGCAACAACGCACATCACGACCAGGAACGTAGCGCATGCCCTCATGTCTGCGTCTTCCTCGCTGTCGGGATATTGGACCGCCAATACATTAGTTGCCGTTCCGGCGCTGGGTGGTTCACGGAAAAGGGGCAGGCTCGGACTTTTTTTCCGCGAGAAACTCAGTGGTAGCTTGCTCGACGCGCTGGGAGAGGAGAGCGGACGTCGGGTGGGAGCGGATCAAAGGCCGTATCGGCGGGCGCGAGTCAGGACGGACTCGGCCAGATGTACTTCGCCCAGGCGGCGGTGGAGGGCCGCTAGCCGCTGGTAGCCTTCCTCGTAGGTGGGATCCAGGCGGAGCGCCGCCGCGTACTCCTGCTTCGCCTCGGCAAACTGACCGCCGCGCTCGAGGCCCATCGCCAGCAACACATGAGGAAGCGTGGCGTTAGGGGCCAACTGGACGCTACGGCGAAAGCACGATATCGCCCTTCTGGCATCGCCCCGCATGAGGTGCACACGGCCCAGGTTCGCCATAGCGATCCCGGAGTCGGGATGCAGACGAACGGCCGTTTTCAGTGTGCGCTCTGCGCCATCGAGATCGCGGGTCTTCGTCAGGATCAGACCCAAGCGATTCAGCGCTCGCAACGAAGATGGGTCGAGCGCGAGGGCGCGATCAGTCCACTCCCTAGCTGCATCGAGATTCCCCTGGTCGTAATAGACCGCGCCGAGGGCTGCCGCGGGGTCTATGTAGCGCGCATCTCGTGCCGCAGCCCGAAGGTACCATGGCTCGGAGGCGTCAAGGTCTCCCTGCACTCTCAGGACCTCCCCTGTCAGGAAGTCCCCCATGGCCTCCGTTGTTTCATCGGAACGCAGAGCGAGCGCCTGCTGTGCCGCGAGATCGAATTCGCCGGCAAGGGCTGACATTCGGCCCAACATGAAACGCGCTCCGACGAGCTTCGGATCCCGATCGACGGCAGCGGCCAGCTCTTCGAGCGAACGCTGCGAGTTACCGATCTGGGAGAAGCAGACCCCCAGGTTGTAGTGGTAGAGCGCATTGCTCGGATCGAGCCGAATCGCCTGACGGTAGTCAGAGACGGCTGCGTCGAGCCTTTCTTCAGTCTGGCGGAGCAAGGCAAGGTTGTTCCAAGCTTCCGGGCAGTCCTCATGAGCATCGATGACCGCCTGATAGGCCTTCTCCGCCTTCGAGAGTTCGCCGCGAGCGAAAAAGTGATTGGCTGCAGCGACACGCGCGTCGTGGCCACTCGGTCTGGCCTGCCCTGATCCAGCGGGCGTCAGCTTCAGAGTCACTGGATCGCCACCCCGCGTCGCCACAGCATCGACTTGTCGCCCCGGCTCAAGCAGGAGTTCCGACCGAGCAACGTCAGCAGGTGAGGCTATCCGAACACTCGCGATAGCGATGAGCCGATCACCTACTCGGATCCCGGCGTCGGCCCCGGGTGACCCGGCTGTGACCGAGGTAACGACCACCGCGGGATCTGCACTCTGCGCTCCAGTGGCGGCCGGAGCGCGCGCCACCTCGATGCCCAGTCCGCTTCTCTTGCCGGCGAGTCCGGCGAGCGCCTCATCCTGGGTGAGGCGCTCGGATACCCACACCTCAAAAGACGTCTGGCCCCAGGGCGTCTGAAGTCGGACGGTCCGCAGATGCTCGATTCCACGCGGCAGACGCGGGGCCTGTCCGGTAGTGGCTTCGGTATAGGTTTCGCGCCCGGCGGTGACTACGCCCCACTGGTTGGCCAGCTGCACCGTTCCTCTGACGACGGTAAGACTGGTGCGAGATGTCGGTTCAGGCTGCGGGCCCTTGTCCGGTACTGAGACCGCATGCGCCTGCGCGGTGACTTCTACGGCGAAGAGCGTTCCCAATGCCCGTACCTTGGCATCGGGTGTGTTGACCTCGAAAGCAGCCCTGGCCGGCGTTACCAGCAGCCAGACCTTCCCTTCTTTCAGACTGATCGTCAGTGGCCGGGACGAACTGCTTTCGCCGGAGGGCCTCTCGATCCGAACCGATGTGGCGAAGCCAAAGTTCATGCGAGAGCCGTCAGCCAGCTCGACGTCCAATCGGTCAGTGTCGGAAGTCCTGATCTCGGTTCCTGCCGTAATGGGCTGTGAGTCCCGGCAGGTCTGCCACTTGGCTGACTCCGAGAATCGCACTTGTGGGATGCCCGTGACTGTGACTACGCGACCGATGACCGGCGCCAGAGAACCCGCTCCCGGGCCGACAGGATGGCTTTCGGCCCGGGACGGGGCAGCAGGATTGGGAGCCGGAGTTCGAGCTACCTGCGACGATTGGTGGGCTGGTGACGCTGCTGTAGCGGCACGCGATGGGGGAGGAGTTGCCTCCGGCTTCGATAGCAGGAGGAACAGCGTCGCCATTGCCGCGAGCGCCGCAACACCCGGCGCCCACCGTAGCACGTTCAAGTACGGCGGCCGCGGGGTGCGGTCGCTTCGGCGTCGGGCCCGCTCTGCAATCCCGGCCGCCATCTACTT
>JBEKKD010000169.1:0-8162 GCA_050010895.1 Armatimonadota bacterium | reverse complement strand
TAATTGGTACATTTTCATATCGCGATTGACAGGCCCCCGATGGCACTCATTCCCCTAATGACTTTCGCCCAAAGAGGCAAGGGCGAAAGTCATCAAAGGACCAGCAAATGCCTGAAAGAAGACGTTCGCCCGATGTTACTTCATTGGGCGAACGTCCCTAGAACGATGCTCCTGTGGACAGACCCAGGAACAGTTGCCCTGGCATGCGATCTGTGATATATAAAGAGGTACTATCTATATTGTAGAGTATATTCTCTTGAGTAGGTCATAGCCGAGGTCGATCTGACGCCCGATCGGCTCGCGGGCCGGCGGCGCTAGGAAGGTGCCAGGCACTCTCGATCGCACAGGGGACAGCAGGCGAGATGGCCCCGGGTTCTCCGAGTTAGGGGGATAATCGGAGTTGAGGGCACCCGGGGCCATCGACCCAAGGCGTTCGCTGCGGAGCGCATCAGTCCTGCCGACCCTGGAGATGGTTCCGCTTGTCGCCGTCAGCCGCCGGTGAGGCCGGCGTGGCGCGCCAGGAGCGCCCACGGGTGCACTCGGACCTGTTGGCGGGCATCGACTTCGAGGCGAGCGTGGAGGATCTGCACCTGTTCTACACGCTGTGGGAGATGATCTGGCTGGTCTTCAGGCGCAAGCACCAGGCGAGTATCGTCATCACCGGCACGGATTATCAGACGGCTGTGCGCATCTGCCTGGACAGGCTAAGCGCTGCCACTACAGCCCTCAGCTAGGCTGGCGGCGGGACCACGTTCCCGCGGGGAGAACCGGCGATGAAGTGGGAACCAAGCGAAGGCCTAGTTAGGCGGCATCATCGTGGTCTGCTCTACCGACAGCCGATGAGCGATCACCTTCGGCCTACATGCTCGACGCAGCGCGACCAGGCCGCCGCAGTGGTCATCGTGGAAGTGCGCGATCAGCACTGCGGCGATGCGGTCGGGCTCAATGCCGTTGGCGCGAAGCGCCTCTACGGACGTTCGCCCAACAAAGTAACATCGGGCGAACGTCATTAGGGCATGCACTCCGTCACACTCGAGCGCGTAGACCACCTGGTCACTGGACTGAACGCGATGCAATCCGGGTTTGATCTGCATGTTGGTTCCTCGGGGCCTCGGCCGGGCTCAGAGCACCTTCTGCCACTCGTTCTGGTTGTGCCTCCGGACGAAGCCTGCTCTCTCGTAGGCGCGCAGGGCTGGGGTGTTCTCCAGGCCCGTGCTGATAAGAACCTGTGCGGCCCCCCCACTGCTGGAGGCGGCGCAGCGACAGCTTTGCCAGCGCAGTGGCAAGCCCGCGGCCGCGGTGCCCTTCATCAGTGCCGAGGGGGCCGATCTGCGCGAGCGGACCGCCCCGGGGCGACCGGAGCGCGGTCTCATGCCGGCAAGATGCCGCGTCATCCCAGCGCCGGTTGCTCCCAACGCAACGGCTCAGGGCAGTTTCGGCGTCGGTTGGCCGCCACAGACCGTTTCCTGGCCAAGGGCTGGCACCGCCATAGGGCGAAGTGACCAATACCCGGGGGGTCTCAGGCCCTGGTGTTCGTGCCAGCCGCGCCACGGCTCGCGGTGAGGACGGTTCGATGAGAGCGTTGTTCTCGGTCGGACAGCATCGTATTCGTGCACGGGAGATCCCCGAGCCGACCAAGGGGGCGGATGAGGCGCTCGTCCGCGTCGCCGCCTGCGGCGTCTGCGGAAGCGAGATGCCGCACTACCGCTCGGGCTCGGAGGAGGCTATCACCGGGCACGAAGCGGCCGGCATCGTGGAAGAGCCCGACGCCGAGGGACGGCTGCAGGCCGGCGACCGGGTGGTGCTGCTGGCGATTCCCGGTTGCGGCGAGTGCCCCTCCTGCCAGCAGGGCCACGAGAACTACTGCCCCGACATCGCCACCCGGGGGCGGCCCTGGAAGCCCTTCGGCCACGCGGAGAAGATCGCCGTCTTCTGGCGGTACTGCCTCCCGGTGCCCGATGACATGACCCTCGAAACCGCCATCGCGGTTGGCGGATGCGGCATCGGTGTGGCCTGGCACGGACTGAAGAGGCTGCAGATTGGGCCGGGCGATCTCGTGCCGGTGATGGGCGCGGGTCCGATAGGGCTGGCCACGGTGATGGTCCTCAAGCATCTTGGCGCCGCGCCCGCCGCCATCGATATCGTTCGCTACCGCGTGGCGAAGGCAGAGGCCTTCGGCGCCGTGCGCACGCTGGTGAATGACAGCCCGGAGGGAGCGGAGGAGTTCGCGGCCGAGATGCGCTCGGCAGGGGTGGGGAAGGTCGTGCTCTGCACCAGCGACCACCGCGCGGCCGCGCTGGCATTGCGCTGTCTCGCCCCCGGAGGCAGCGTACTGGTGCTGGCAGGACTGCATCAGTGGGCGCTCGATAGCTACCCGATGATCGGTGTGGGCGACAAGTCGATCCTGGGCAGCTGGCATTATCATCGGGCGGAGTGGCCGGAGCTGTTGGAGGCGGTGGCAGCCGGCCTGCCGGCGCAGGAGCTGGTCACTCACACTTTCGCCTTTGCAGACGCGGAGGAGGCGTATCGCGCGTTTGCAGGCGGCCGGACTGCCAAGGTCGTGCTGCATCCTGAGGAACATCTGACGACTCGAGCGGCGTCCCTCGCTCTACCGCGGGCTGGCTGAGGGCTATAAGAGGCTGTGCGCCGCCGGCGAGGTACCGCGATCCGGGTCGGGAGGATAGGGGAAATGGCACACTGTGGTGACGGGATCAGGGAGTTCTCGGTCCTCATCGATGGGCCGGATGCCGAGTACACTGTCGAGGTCGATGGCAGCCGCGACCCGGAGAATCTGGAGATCATCCTCGAAAACCTCGGGGAGGTTCCGGTGGTGAACCCGCGCCTAAGCGTGAACGGGCTCTGCGACTGGTACGACGCGGAGGCGATCGTGGCAGAGGCGACGCGGGAGTGCGACACCGACGAGGAGAAGGCCTTTGCCGTGTGGTCGTGGGTGCTGTACAAGCGCTTCCAGCGATCTCCGGATGACCGCTCTTCCATCCACCCCGTCCGTGCTTTGAACGGCTATGGCTACGGGATCTGCGGTCATACGGCCGCGTGGCTGAAGTGCCTGTGGACGGCGGCCGGCCTGGAGGCGCGGGTGCAGGAGCTGTGGGGCCACACCGTCAGCGAGGTCTTCTACGACAGCGCCTGGCACCTGTTCGATGGGAACTGCAAGTCGTTCTACCTGGATCGTGACAATCGCACGCTCGCGAGTCTGGCCACGGTCGAGAGGGACAAGTGGCTGGTCGAGCGGACACTGCACTCGCACGATCAGTGGGTGCGCCGACCCGATCCTCCCAAACGCAACCAGGAATTCGTCAGGTATCTCACCACCTACAAGGACAACTTCGAGGACCATTGCTACGACGCCGAGATCGCGCAGCCCTATACCATGGCGATGACGCTGAGACCGGGGGAGAAGCTGATCCGGTGGTGGGGGCCCGAGTTGGGTAAGTTCGAGGGCCGGAGTTGGCGGGCGGAGGCGCCGCAGCGATACGCCAACGGCCAGTTGATCTGGGAGCCCGATCTGCAGCGGATCGACCTGAGGCCTTACATGGAGTCGCCCGCCCACGGCAACATCGCCACTCGCGCAGAGGACGGCCGTGGGCCCGCGGTGCACGTGGCCGATCTCCAGGACTCGCTCTACACGCGTCCCTCCTGGTTCACCCTCCCGATCGCCAGTCCGTACCCGATCCTGGGCGCACGAGTAACCTGCACGCTGGTGAAGGAAGGCGACTCCGAGCTTGACCTGGCATCTGTCGGCTTCGGACCGGCGGGGTTCGAGACCGGCGACCTGCACGTGTTTCGCTGGGGCAGAGGCGCGGAGACAGTCAGTCTGGACCTCGACCGCAGGCTTCCGGAAAGAGGCGGCGCCTACCAGTACCATCTCGGTTTCACCATTCGCGGGAACGCAGAAGCTCACCCACCTACGCAGGCCGGCCTGGACGCGTTCCGAGTGGTGACCGACCTTCAGGTCTCCCCACACAGCCTCCCCGCGCTGGCGCTCGGCAGGAACGTGCTTCGTTTGCGGCACGAGTCCCCTGAGGAGGCCAGGGTACGCATCACGCACCGTTGGCGGGAGGCCGTCGGTTCCCGACCTCCGAGGACAGTGACGGCGGCGATCGCGCCTGACGACGGCGATCCTGCAGTCAGCCCGACGCCGGTGCTGAAGTGGCGGGCGGCCCCGAAGGCTGACGCTTTGGCCCAGGTCGTTGACTACCAGGTGATGGTGAGCCTCCGGCCGGATTGTCGCTGGCCGCTCTGCCCCACGCTGCACCAGAACGTGGGCTCGGCAAGGACAGAGTGGACGGTGCCCGAGAGTTTCCTCAAGCCGGGCACGACATACTACTGGAAGGTGCGGGCGCGGGACAGCCAGGGCAACATCAGCACATGGAGTCAGGTCTTCCGCTTCACAACTGCGGGCTGACAGAGATCGTGGCACCCACATGGAATGGATCGATACCCACGTCCGCATCAGCGGCGGCGGGTCAGCCCCGTGCTGGGGAGGGCCATGCGCCACCCTCGGCGAGCGATGCCCACCGGTCGCCTGCGATCTCCCCGCGGCACTATACTGAAGCTCGGGGGACTCGAAGACCATCACCCAGCAGCCGCCCGCACAGGAGCCGTGCCTGCCTTGCGGAACACGGGAGCAGCCAAGGAGGATACCATGGACGTCTACGAGGCGATCAGGACGCGGCGGAGCGTGCGATCTTCGATCGCCGGCCCTGGGAGAAGGTTGTCGACCCGAGCACGCTGCCACGGCGGCCCTGAGTGGTCGCGCGCATTGCCAAGTCCGGATCTCCGTCTGGTGCTCAGTGCCCCCGTCGCCTTCGGGGCCATGGATGGCTTCCTGAAGGCCGCTGGCACATCACGTGTCCGGGCGACCAATGACTGGCCCCGGCGGCCGCAGGGATGTCGCCTCGTGCAAATACGGAAGGGCTGTTGCTGAGCATTTGCCGAGTCCCTTCCTGAGAAAGGATATTGTGTGATGGCGGACAGAGAGATGCACGCGCGCTGCAAGAAGAAGCGTACCGTTTATCTAGTTTCCTGCGTCAAGCGGAAGAGATCCGAGTGTGCGCTCGCTCGGGACCTGTATGACGAATCCGACTGGTTCTGTAAGACGCGGTGTCTGGTCGAGGCGACCGGATGCCCGTGGTTCATCCTATCCGCCAAGTACGGGTTGGTCGCACCTGACCAGAAGATCTGCCCCTACGACCAGACGCTGGTCACGATGAGTGTCGCGGAGCGTCGTTGCTGGGCCAACATGGTCATGCGCCAGATGGATGAGCACCTGCCGCCGGCCGATTGCATCGTGGTGCTGGCCGGTCAGCGCTACCGGGAGTTTCTGATGGACTACCTGAAGCGAAAGGCGCCGTGTGTACGGGTTCCTATGAAGGGTCTGAGGCAAGGCGAACAGCTTCGGTGGCTTGACAGGAATAGGGGCCATGAGCCGCGGTGCTGACCTGATACGGTTCTATGGGATCCTTGAAACGCTGGAGGAGAAGGCTGGCGGCAAGCGCCGCCTCGCCGAGTGCGACGGCCATATGGACTGGCCGCGGCGGGGCGTATACTTCCTTTTCGAGGTGGGGGGAGGCCCGTTCAGATACTGGCGATGGCATGAGGGTGGTCCGCGTCGGCACAGACGCGCTGAAACCCAACGCCGGCGCAACCCTTTGGGGCAGACTCCGTCAGCACCGCGGCAGCCTGAAAACGGGGGGAGGCAATCACCGCGCTTCGATATTCCGTCTCCTGGTGGGGACCGCGATCGGCAGGATCTGGGGCGACAATAGCCCGATCACGTGGGGGGTTGGCGGCAGCGCGAGCGAAGCGGCAAGAACGATGCACTGCCGGTTCAGTATCGCGACTTCACACGTCACGGGACTTACTCCACCGCGCCACCGCGGCGCGTCTGGCAATCTCCGACCTTTCGTTGGCGGTCAACTTCTCCGCTCTTGCTCTCCCGCCCTTAGCCCGCCGAGCTTGCCGAGCGCGACGGCAGCCGGGTTCTTTTGACTTAGCGTCTCTGGTGGCGCTTCCCCCGTTGCCTGTTGCACCACGCGGAAGGCGATCTCGTTCACGTCTTCGGGTCCCTGCTTCCCTCTGCTTGAGCGTTTACGCATAGCTCAGGATAGCAGCGGACGGTCGGTGAGTCAAGGTTTTTGTTGCGAAAGCCTTCCGCGCGTGTTGACAATCGTGCTATAATGCCGTCGGCAGTCGCGAGGCGGGGCGCGACTGCCGACGAGTCTCACTGATGGTTTTGGGGGAGTTTCTGTGTTCTTCTATCAGAACAGAGATACCGCAGGGGAACGAAAAAAACAACAGATGTTTGTATTGACACTGGTCATCTTCGTGGTAGAATAACCCCAGCATAGCCCTGGGTGTTGCACAGACGACGCCCAGATTCATGCCCGGCAGTGATCCTTCGTGGGTCGCTGCCTTTTCTTCGTGTCTGATTGCGTGTATGCCAGGAGGGGTTGATGAATCGGTACATCGTAATGATTGAAGGCGGGTATATGCGACCCGCACTCAAGACGTTTGGTGATCCCCCTCCAGGTATCTCCTATCTCAAACTCTCGTAGTATTTCGCCGGTCCCGATGAACGTCTCCGCACTTACTACTATGATTCTGCGCCATTCCAGTCGGCTTCTCCTACCTCGGATGAGAAGAGGCGAAAGGCTGAGTTTGACAAACTGACCCAGGCGCTTGAGCGTCTGCCGCGTACCCAAGTTCGATTAGGCAGACTACAACGACGATACGAGAACGGGCAGTGGAAGTTCTCTCAGAAGAGAGTAGACGTCCTACTCGCGGTTGATCTGGTGCAGCTCAGTTGCGAAAAGCTTATCCAGCGAGCCGTTATCATCGGAACTGACAGCGATTTCGTTCCAGCGATACAGACCGCGAAAAATGCTGGCACTGTCGTTCAACTGTGCCGGGTGCCGAGCAGCCGAGTCAACGACGAACTCCTCAGGGCCGTTGACGAGGTCATCCCGTTTGACCAAGCACTCTTGGACCTCGTCAAGATCATCTAGTGCTCCGCCCTATGCGCCATTCCTCCCCAAACTGACCCATTACCCGCACCCGCTCCACCCACAGGCGCCTCGCGTCTACCTCCACCCGCTCCGGCGCCTCCCCCTCTTCCAGCCGGGGCTGGTGGCTGCGCTCCCCCTGCGCCGTCTGAACCACGCCCTCCCGGGTCGCCTCTGCGATATCGCCCAGATGGGCGACGACGCGCTGGCGGGGGGCGGGGAAATCGTTGTGCCAAGTGGGCGCAGACTGCAGGTGTCATAGGGGCCCGTTGGACCGGATTCCCGTTCCGAGTGGAGCGCGCCGGACCGGACGAACCGAAGGCCGAGGGTCTGCTACGGACGTTCGCCCAACACAGTAACATTGGGCGAACGTCTTCTTTCAGATATTCGCTGGTCTTCTGATGACTTTCGCCCTTACTTCTTTGGGCGAAAGTCATCAGAGCAGCTCTCGCGCCGGGATGCTGAACACCTTCAGGCCCAGAGTGTGCTCCTGCCGGCTGCTATGCAGCGCCGTCAGCGTCTCCAGTACGGGCCCGACCTGCTCCTGGTGAACGCACGAGTAGATCATGGTGCAGTCCCCTGGCCAGACCGGTGTCCCTTCGTGCCGTCCGGTTTCTCCGCATCCACTGGCCCTCCGGTGGATCGTATAATGGTCCACGCCCGCGGCCTGGATGCGTCCCAGCACTTCATTGCACGTTCCGCTTTCGCAGATGATGACCAGAAACTCCCTGTTTGCCTGCTCTGCCATCTTCCTCTGCCTCCTTCGATTCGTACCGGTCAGCCGCCGGACATCCCCAGAACAGACGCATGATGCCAGATCATGATAGCGGTGTGCAGCCGCCCGGCCCTCCGGCGGGCCGAAACCGCCGGAAAGCGTTCGCGATCTGACACAATCGAGGTTGGGACCGGCTGCACCTTGGGCGCTTCTTGGCTTCTCGCCCAAAGCAAGTTCGATCATGCTCGGCGCCGACGTCCGACGACACAGCCGGCACAGCACCATGCCAGAAAGACAACGGTCGAGCAGAGCAGCACGAATCCCGCGAGTCTATGCATCCAGTCCGGCAGCAGATGCTCGAACGGGAAATACGCGAGCAGACTGCCGACCATGACTGCCAGGCAGATCCTCGGACACGACCC
>JBEKKD010000168.1:0-8193 GCA_050010895.1 Armatimonadota bacterium | reverse complement strand
GAGAGGTCCCGACGATGCCGGGCCCCGCGACTGAGAGTGCCTCGTCCAGTGTTTGATGCACGGTGGGCGCAACTTCCCAGCGATATACGGTGAGAATCACAGCGTAATCCAGCGGGCCGCCCGGGACGCGATGCCGGTTCCAGTACCGGGAGGCAGACGTGACCCTTTCGCCAGTGAGGGCGGCGCGAGGCCATTCAAGACGAGGCTGTACGCGCTGTGGCGCCATTGCCCGCAGCTGCCGACTCAAGGGACAGGGAGCGACTGCTTTGGCAGAGACGACATTCAGCTACTGGCGGACACGCGCACGGAGGCAGGATGGGTCGATATTCATCCTAGCGCTGACCGCGCTGTTCGTACTGCTTGCGCTCGGCGCGGTCAGCCTGGATGTAGCCATGCAGAGCAGCGTGCGAGCTCAGTGCAAGCAGGACCGGTCAGCGGCCC
Source organism: Armatimonadota bacterium (assembly GCA_050010895.1). GTDB lineage: Bacteria > Armatimonadota > Hebobacteria > Hebobacterales > Hebobacteraceae > JBEKKD01. The sequence continues at coordinate 7,752 of JBEKKD010000168.1, read as the reverse complement.
AGGCGCTTGCCGAGGCAGGCGCCAACTGCGCCGAGGCCTGGCTGCGCGCTCAGGGCTATCCTCCCATTGCGTCGGCGCCCATCGACCCACCGGACGGCGCAGGCGCCCTGTCTACTGGAACCTATCGCGCGCAGATCATCCCCGCGGCCGGCAACAGCATGGCTTGGCGCAAGAGCTATATCATCGTTAGCACCGGCACCTCAATGCGACACCAGGCCACCAGCGCCGTGAAGATGATCGTTCGCCAGCAGAGCTTCGCCCTCTACTCCTATTTCACCGACGAAGAGATCTCTCCGATCACCAACAGCACCATCTGGTTCATCGCCGCCGACCGCCTGTACGGACCTGCGCACACCAACGACCAATTCCACATCCGCTGGGACGCCTCTGCCGACGCCCCGATCTTCTGGGGAACCGTCTCGAGTTGCGCAGCCACAGTGGACTGGAACCCGTCGGGTCCGGACAGCATCAGCCAGTGGGAACGGGTGATCCAGGGCGGACAGGACGCCCTCACCCTGGATGCGGATTATATCCCGCTGCCTGAGGAGAGCAGCGCTCAGCAAACCGCTGCCTGGGGCAGCGAAAGCGGCTTTCCGAGCCAGAGCGGGGTCTACCTGCCGGTGGACGGAGCAGCGCCCAGGGGCGGCATCTACATCCAAGGGGACTCGTGCATCACATTCGCCCTGAACGGGGACGTCGGGCAGACGGTCTCGGTGGTCCAGGGCGGCACCCGAACTGATGTCCGCACCGATCTTGCCGGCAATGCCACTGCCGTCGATGCGTACACGGGGTCGTCGGGCTCTTGGGTGCTTGAGAGCACCAGCCACTATGCCGGCCTGCCCAATGGTGTCATCTACTCCACGGGCCACATCACCAGCCTGTCCGGCACCCTTGCGGACAGCCTGATGGATGGCAACCAGCTTGTCACGCGCAACGCCTGGACCGTGTGCACTGATCTGTCGAATCAGAAGAACATTACCATCACCAGCGACTTGCAGTACGCCACGCACCCAGCCCCGGAGCAGTTGCTGGATTCCGCGGACAACCTGAGGGCCGCCTGCCTGGGAGTGGTGGCAAACAACGTCGTCGTGAAGACCACTGCCAACTCGGTCAGGATTGATGGGACCATCCTCGCCAACAGCTCTTTCTACAACTACTATTGGAACTCCGGCGTTCCGAAAGGAGCCCTAACCGTGTCCGGCGGCACCATCCAACGGAACCGTGGTCCGGTGGGCCAGTTCTCCGGCACCCGGATTACGAGCGGCTACTCCAAAGACTACCACTATGACCCTCGCATGGCCGACTACCCGCCACCGTTCTTTCCGACCACGGGTCAGTACGATGTCCTCTCCTGGCAGTGCGACTAAGATGCGGGCGACCCCGCGAGCGCCCGGCAAGGTGAGAGCAATGACGACACTGAAGCAGCGCAGGTGCGGCGGATGGACCCTGATCGAGTGCGTCGTCAGCACCGTCATCCTGGGAGTCGGGCTGGTGGGGGTGGTTGGAGCGCTCACCGCTGCCCTGGTGGCTAACCAGAACGCGAGTGACAGGCAGCTTGCCACGGCCATCGCACAGAGCACACTCGAACAGATGCGCAGCCTGGGATTTGCGGACCTCACCTGCGAATACTTCCCAGAGAGCGTCGACGGCAAGACGCTTCCTGGGCTGGATGCGCTTCATGGTGGCAAGCGCACCGTCGTCATCGACGACACCTGGGCCGGCAGCCCGCGCCTGAGGAAGGCTGCAGTGACGGTATCCTGGCGAGGTCGAAACGGGACGCCTGCCGAGGTCTGCCTGGAAACGGTTATTACAAACCGCTCCAGCAACTCAGGGACATAGCTGGGCGGCACGGGAATGAAGGGATCGGCCATGATTCAGCTCAGACGGTCATCTGGGGGTACCACCCTACCCGAACTGCTGATGGCAATCGTCGTGATGGCGCTGCTGTCAGGGGTGATCTCCTCGATCTACTTCGCCTCCCTTCAGGTCTGGCGCCGGTGCAGCAGTCAGTCGCAAGCCGATGCCCCTGCCCAGATGGCCCTTGACCGCGTCAGCCGAGAACTCAAGAACGCCTACGTGGTCAACAGCCCGAGCACCGCCACAGACTACATCACCGTGACGCTGCCCGCGAGGGACTCGGACGGGACCAACATCTACCCCTTCCAACCGGCTTCGTGCGTTACCTACTACCTCTCCGATGCCAGTGGCCAGCGCGACCGCACCGGGACCTACCTCTGGCGCGAGTGCACGCGAGTCTCGGATGGATACGTGACCCGCACGATCATCGCCCCAAACGTGTACAGCCTGAGCTTCCAGCTGTCGCCTTCCGGAGAGGGCCAGACGCTCAAGGTGTGCTCCCTCGCGATCGAAGCTGTGGGGCAAGAAGGGCGCGAGCAGTACACCAGCCGGCTCTCGGGCGGGGTCGCATTCCGCAACTAGGTCGGCAGTCGCCGCCGAGGGTTCCTGCTATGGGATCCACACGCCGGCCGTCACTTGTCCGTGACTGCCGATGATTCCCCCGACTTGTCAAGGTCCACCCAGACCGCCTTGCGTTCCCTCGCTGCGGCGGCGCGAATCAGTGTCCGCAGCGCGTCTGCCAGCCGGCCGCCTTTCCCGATCACCTGTCCAAGATCGCCAGGGGCCACCCGCACCTCGAAGATGATGCTGCGCTCCCCTTCGATTCTGTTCACCGTCACCTGCTCCGGATCGTCCACCAACGCCCTCACGATCATCGTCACGAGCTCGTGCATGGATCGGTTCTCCTGACTCAGAAGGTCGGGGGGCGCTGACAGCGAGGCCCATACACGGGCTGCTGGCCGACCACCACAGCACACTCTCATGAGGCGGAAGTCGGCTCCCCCGGCAGGACCACGACGAAGGTCGTCCCTTCCGTCTCCGAACTCCTGAAACTGACGCGTCCGCCCAGGTACCGTTCGGTGAAGAGCTTCACGCTATGGGTGCCGATGCCGCGGCCTTCGCCTTCTTTGGTGCTGAACGAGCGCTGGAAGATCTGGCGCTGGATCAGCTCCGGGATGAAACCGGGATTATGCACGAGAAGGCTGACTTCGCCCCCTCGTGTTTCGGCAGAGACGGTGACGGCGCCTCCCACGGGAGTCGCCTCCAACGCGTTCTTCACGAGGTTCCCGAGCGCCCTCCTGAGGAGAGTCCGATCGGTTCTGATCGAGCCCGCCGAGATGGGCCCTATCTGCAGGCTTCGCTCGCGAGCGAGTTCGTGGTGCCGGTAGGAGGCGGCCACCTCCTGCATGAGATCGGCGACCTCCAGCTCAACTGGCCGGACCCGAAGGTCGCCCTGCTCCGCAGCCAGCAGTGCTCGCTGGGCGTGGATCTCCTCGCCGATCTCCTCAGCGAGCTGCCGCAGATAGCGCTTGTAATCGGCTTCGGACTGAGGATCAGGGTCGCTCTCCGCGAGCAGGTAGGCGAGAGAGCTGATCTTGGAGACGGTATTGAGCACGTCGTGGAAGAAGACTCGCTCCAGCACCTGGCGCCGCTTCTCGGCTCCAATGTCCCGCAGCACGACGAAGGCGAGGTCGTGCTCCTGCGCCTGCAGGAAGCTGGCCTGCACCAACAGATCCAGTGCCATGCTGGTGGGGCCGGCGTGGATCCGCAGGCGGCACTCGCGGGAGGTGGGCTGGTGGGAGTCAAAGCACTCCACAATCGCGTTTACAGCTCCGCAGACGACGCAGTACCGGCCCGTCCCACAGCCCGCGGGACCATCGTCGCAGTAGAGGCAGCCGGCGGCCTCGCCCGGCCGCAGCCCCAGCAGGGGTTCCGGGTTCTCCAGACCCGCGAGTCACAGCATGGGGGGATTGCAGGCGATGATCTGGCGCTGCGCGTTCAGCACGAGCACCGGATCGGGCATAACCTCCAGCATCCCGACAGCGAGTGGTTCCGCCATGAGCACCGCCCGCGCGGCGCGAACCTGCGCGTCATCCGCCCGTTCGGGCGGGGCGTGGTAGGTCAGCATTGCTCTCAGCCTATCTCCTGTTCGCTCGCGACGCCTCTGACATCGCTGGCGTCGCTCCGCTAGCTGCATCCATCCGCCGGCGGGCCGTCTCGCCGCATGGAAACTGCCACTCACTCCTCTGCTATTCTTCTGCCCAGCCGCGGGTCTTCCTCGGCAGCGGCGGCGGTGTGGCGCCGACCGATCGGCAGGTGGCGCCTCAGATAGGCTGCCTCGGCTCCCGGTCACGGCGTGGTGCTTGCATGGGTGCGAGCGCGAGTGGGGCAATAACGCTCCTTCTGGGCCGACTGCGGTCGTCCAACTGCCCGCCGGCGCCCACCTCCTCTCCGCTGATCCCCGATCCGTAGAAACCAAGGCCAACGGGACCACCACGCTCATCTGGCGCGCCGTGCTTCAACCGGACCGATTTTTCGAGTGCACCGTCCAGTACGAACTCCAGACGTGAAACCCTCGCTGGCAGCCCGTATGGCTCCCGTCGCCGCAGCTTGTGGGGCGTGATTCCCTGGCCCATCTCCACACCCGAAGGCTGTGGCGGAAATGAGGGGGAAGGGATTCCCGAGCGAGCAGAGGAGTCAATACTGCACAACCTGTCGGGCGTGCCGGATGGGATTATTGGAAGGCACAGCCTACTTGGCGGTGTCCGTGAAGAAACGAGCAATGCCTTCGCGAATCGGTTGGAAATCAAGTGAACGAGCAGTTATCTGGAGGAGAGAGTAGATGAAGGAAGCGGCGAGTGGAGTCGTTATGCTTGAGGTATCGACCGATGTCATGGGATCACCGCGCATTATCTGTCCAACGATCATCAAGGATGGGAGCGCGGTCGTGCTGGTGGACACGGGCTTCCCGGGCCAGAGCGCGCTGGCAGCGCTGCGCGAGGCATTGCACGAGGCCGGAGTGTCGCTCGATAGGATCAGAGCTGTGATCATAACCCACCAAGACCTGGATCACATCGGTGGGCTGCCAGGCCTCGTGGAGGAGACCCGGGGCGGGGCAGAAGTTCTTGCCCATGCCGCGGAAGCCCCGTACATTCAAGGCGAGAAGCGACTGCTCAAGTTCCCCCCGCAGGCCGCGACCGGGACCGACTCTCTGCCGGAGGAGGCGCACAAGGCCATGCAGCAGGTGTTCGAGAACCCGCCCAGGGCCAAGGTGACCAGGACGGTCGAGGACGGTGAGGAACTGCCGTATGGCGGAGGGACCGTGATTATCCACACCCCGGGGCATACGCCGGGGCATCTTTGCCTGTATGTGAAGCAGGCCAAGGTCCTGATTGCGGGGGACGCCCTGAATATCGAAGAAGGCAGGCTGATTGGGCCGCGCCCGCAGTTCACTGCGGATATGGATTCCGCTCTACGGTCACTGAAGAAGCTGGCGCGCTACGACATCGAGAGTGTCATCTGCTATCACGGCGGACTGTATAGCGGGGATGCGAACCAGCGCATCGCAGGTCTGGCTAAGGGCGGTTCAGCAGAGATGCCGACCCGGCAGGGATGACGCGGGAAGCGGGCAATGCGAACAACTCGACTGCCGGCAGCGGAACGGGTCTACTACGTGAAGGTCACCCCTAAGCACATCAGGCCACCCATCTGGCGGCGGCTCCTGGTGCGAGGAGACGCCGCCCTGGGGGAGCTGCATCGGTTCCTTCTGCTGCGGTGATATGGGCACCAAACCGTCCCGATCCGATTGAGGTCATAGGTGCCGCTCCGGGCCCACAGGACCGTGTATATGGGTTTCGGTTCCTGCTGCCGGCCAAGATATTCACATGAGCCCAGAACCTATCGGCTCCCTTCCCGCGTCTAACAGTCGGTGCCGAGAGGCCAGTCGTGCAACTGCTATCGCAGGGAAGAAGGCATAGATGCCTCGACAGAGCTTGCTGATGGCGACGATATTGTGTGCGCTTCTGCCTGCTGTTCAGGCGTTCGCAGGCTACACAGAGAGGGTCAGCGTGAGCAGCGCCGGAGTTCAGGCCGACGGGTCCTCCGAGTTGCCGTCGGTCAGTGGCGACGGGCGGTTCGTCGCCTTCGACAGCAACAGCGATAATCTGGCACCGGGAGTGACCGATGGACAACAGCACGTCTTCGTGCGCGACCGCGCGGCAGGCACGACAGAGTGCGCCAGCCTCGACTCCTCTGGCGAGCCGATCCTGGGCTGGGGAGCGCGCCTCAGCAGTGACGGGAGATATGTGGCCTTTCAGAGCTTCAAGCTGTCGCCGGGCGGCCAGCAGCGCGCCGTGGCCTATGTCCGCGACCGCGAGGATGGGGTCACTGAGCTGGCCTCGATGAACAGCGCTGGCGAAGAGATAGAGGGCGACTCCTGGTTGAACGGGCTCAGTGGGGATGCGCGGTGTGTGCTGCTCGCGGCAACCGCGCCCAACCTCGAGCCGGGGGTTCTCGGCGGTCTGTACGTCCGAGATCGGCTGCAAGGGACGACGGAGCTGGTCAGCGTGGACAGCGCCGGCAGGCACATGAGCGGCGGCGGGGATGGCGCGGACATAAGCGCTGATGGGAGACTGGTGGCCTGGGCAGCCCAGGAGGATGCCCCGCCGGGTGCCCCCGGGGTCTGGCTGGGCCTCGACATACGCGATCGCCTGACGAACCAGACCGACCGGGTGGGCGGGATAGGCACGGGCGCGACGCAGCTGGCGTACGTGGTGGATCCCTCCATCAGCGCTGACGGCCGGTTCGTGGCTTTCGAATGCCCGGCCGCTTTCCTCTCGCCCACGCCGCCTTTGCAGGGTGACCAGATATTCCTGTTCGACAGAGTTACTTGCGCCCTGGCGAAGGTGAGCCTCAGCGACGCGGGAGAGGAGGCGAACTGGAATGCCTTCAATCCGGTGGTCAGTGCAGACGGCAGATTCGTGGCCTTCTGGGCGGAAGGCATGAGTACATCTGACCTGTTAGTCCGGGATCGGATTGCGGGCAGAACACAGCGGGTGAGCGTCAACGATTCGGGTCAGAGCGCGGCCTCCGCTGATGCGCCGTACTCGATGAGCGCCGACGGCCGCGTGGTTGCGTTCGACTCCGCGAGGTCGGACGTGGTTCCGGGTGATACGAATGACCAGCCGGACGTTTTTGCTTACGATCGCCTGACGTTTTCCGATGTTCCCGTGGATTTCTGGGCCTACTATGACATCGAAGGCTGCCTCAATGGAGGGGTCGTGTCGCGAGCCACCGACCGCCTCTTCCACCCATCTGAGGCTGTGACCAGGGATGTGATGGCATCGTTCATCGCCCGCGCTATGGCCGGGGGCGATGCGCAGGTGCCGGAAGGGCCGGCGACGCCGTCATTCCCCGATGTGCCGCCGGACTACTGGGCCTACAAGTACGTGGAGTATGCGAGAGCGCACGGGATCGTGACAGGGTATCGCGATGGCCTCTATCATCCTGAGCGAACTGTGGATCGCGGGCAGATGGCGGTGTTCGTTGCCCGCGCGATGGTGGGCGGAGATGCATATGTGCCCCGGCAGGTCGATAGGCCAGTCCACTTCGCCGATATTGTCGGCTCGCTCAACTCCGAGTTCTACAAGTACGTCGAGTTCCTGGTGCAAGAGGGGATCGTCAAAGGGTACCCGGACCGTCTCTATCACCCCGAACTGACGTGCACAAAGGATCAGATCGCAGTGTTCCTGGCGAGGGCGTTCAAGCTGCCTATCTGAATACCGGCAGAGGCCACCCACAGCTCGCGCCGGGCGCTGACCGGCTGCTGCAGGCTGTGGCTGAAGCCCGCGTTGTGCTGGAGCGTGAGATTCAAGCACTCGCGCAGCTTCAGCTTAG
>JBEKKD010000167.1:0-8220 GCA_050010895.1 Armatimonadota bacterium | reverse complement strand
TGTCCGTGGGAGTGTGAACGGCGTCCCGGCCCTCCGAATGACGCCTTGGCCACTGCGCCCACGCCTCCCGCGCTGTCACGTTCCTGAGACGCTTCCGCTTCTTGACTCCTCGCGAAGGGATCTCTCCGGGCCGGGCGAATAGCCTGGCATCAGAGCGCTCGAGGTTGTGGCGCAGACCCGCAGGGGGTCGTTCTCAAAGGAGTGAGCCGAATGTTGCGCGATCGGACGTGCTTGCTAACGGTGGGCCTGGTCGTTCTGCTCTGCACTGCCGGCTGGGCCAAGGACACGAAGCCAAAGCTCGCGCTCACCGACACCATGACCAAGGACGGGATCACCTGGCAGTTCAGCGGGAAGGCCCAGGTCGGCCAGTTCGTGAACGGTGACTACTACGTGGTGGGGCCGGTAACCGTAGTCGCTATTACCCCGAAGCCCGGGCCGGGCCGGAACGGCTCGGTGCTCAACCTCCCTCCGGACCAGGGCAGCAGTCCATTCGACGATCGGGTGGAGGGCGAGCGCTATGATTCCGGCCTGCGCGCGGAACCGCCCGTCCCCATGCATCCAGGTGACGCCCTGATCTCCTCGATCAGCGTGGAGCAGGTGGGTGATCTCCCGGCGCCGCTGCGGCCGGGCGACAAGTCCCTCAGCCCGGTGCGCACCGTGTCCGTGCTCACCTGCCTGGACAAGCCCGTGCCGGCCGATGCCTTCCGACCTTCCTACTGCCGCAAGCCGCGGGGCCCGGGGGAGCCCGCACAGACGCCCTCGATCTACCTCGCGCGGAACCTCCGATGGAACCTGCTGCCCCGGCTCGCCCGCCCGAGGCGCAACCCGAATCCCGCGGAGTATACGGAGCATTCCTGTCCCTGGTCCTGCACCGCGACCGGAGTGCCGGACCTCGCAAAATGGGCGGAGATGTACCGGCGTCCCTGGCTCGACGTCTGCTTCTTCGGCTTCGACGCACCCATCGCATACATGCCGGACTATGGCCGCGAGCTCGGCCGAGCGGCCGGGATATCTACGCTGCTGCTGATGCTGGATTTCCCCAGGCAGCAGAAGGAGCAGCTGCTCGTCAACGTGGTGCAGCGTGGCATCGACCTCTGGGGAATTCTGGAAGCCGGTTACCCCGGATGGCAAGCGCATGGAGGTCACGGCAGCGGCCGGAAGTGGCCCATCGTCTTCGCCGGTCTCATGCTGGGTGACAAGGAGATGCAGTCCCCCCTCCACAAGCACCCGAATGCGAAGTTCGGTGAGGACATGCAGACCATCTACGGAAAGGGCTGGACCGGCGATACCGCGCTGTACGGTGGTCACCTCGGGCCAGACGGCGAGAAGGCGGGCGGCCCCGGGTGGGGCGCTTACGAGCACCTGCAGCCGCGCGCGTGGAAGAGCATGATGAACGAAGACTATCGGCGCTGCTGCACCAGCCTGGCCTGGGTGGGAGAGGCGCTCGCCATTCGCCTCCTGCAGGCCCAGCAGGTGTGGGACCATCCCGCCTTCTTCGACTATGTTGACCGCTGGATGACCGAAGACGACACCGAGGCCGTCAAGATCATCAAAGAGCAGACCGGGCAGGACTACGCGCAGCCCTATCAGCGGCAGCGCCAATGCTGGGACCCGTTTGTTGAGGAGATGTGGGCCCAGTACCGGCCGCTGGCCTCTGCGCCGCGGGCCCGACTGCAGCCTGCGCGGAGTCCCCATCCCCGATCTCAATAACCCGGAGGGAATACCCTTGATGCCAATCGCCTTTCTCATCCTCGCCATCTGCCTCTCGGCCCTCACTGCCAGTGCCGCGTTGCCGCCGATCACCGACCCGAAGGACAGGCAGATCCTCGATGGCTTCCTCGTGCAGGCGGCACAGGTGACGGAGGTGCTCACCCCGGACCGCTGCCGCGAGCTGGCGAAGGACGACGCGGAGGAGACCGAGGCCTATCTCTGGCAGGCGCTCCCCTACCTCCGGATGCCCCTCGCAGCCTATGAGCTGAGCCACGACGCGAAGTACCTGGGCGTCTTCGTGCAGGCATTCGAGAACATGCGCGGGGCGATGACCAAGGGCCCTGACGGGTTCCTCGGCTGGTACGGGAGGATCGATCCCACCTACGCTGACCCGGCGAACCCGGGTGTCCGGCTCGACGCGATCATCTCCAGCTTCGGCGTCACCGAGGCGGTCTCTGACTTCCTGGCACTGGTCGCCGAGGACCCGGAGCTGAGCCGCAGGTATGCGAAGCAGCGCGGGGAGTACCTCGACTTGGTAGAGAACCACTTGGTGAAGAAGCACGACGTGCGCGGCGACTATGTCGATCTGGGCAGGGGCGGGGCGATCTACCGCACGCCTTCGCAGGGGCTGAAGCAGGACTACTGCGCGCGCCTGACCATGCCGCATAACAAGCACGATATCATCATGCGTGCCTTCCTGGCGCTCTATCGCGTCACCGGTAAGGACGAATACATGCGGCGGGCGATTAGGCTCGGGGTCCGTTTCAAGCACAGCCTCACTCTGAAGGACGGGCACTACGAGTGGTACTACTGGGACCCCGCCGGCGAGTGGGATGTCAAGCCGCAGGAGCGGACGGCATGGAAGCACTGGATGGGTCCGGAACACCGAAGCGGCTACTACTCGCTGAGTCTATCCCAGGCGGTACTGCTCTACCAGTATGGACTCGTCTTCGATAAGACGGACATGGACCGGTTCGTAAAGACGCAGCTCACCATGTGTTGGAACGGTGACTTCGAGCATCCGGTCTGGTCTCGCGTGGACGGCACGAGGCCGGCCGAGTACACCCAGGGCGCATATATCAGCGCGGCGCTGGCGGGGTTCAGCGAGCAGGTGGCGCAGTTCGTCTTCACCGGCCCTCGGCAGCAACGGCTGCTCGCCCGCCTCGGCGACGCGTGGGCAGCCGCCCAGGCCGCCGGCTGGCTGCATGGGAAGCTTATCGACTACCCGGCGGCCAAAGGCGGCCGGCAGCCCTATCTCAAATACGGGAAGCAGCTCCTCGCGAAGAAGGAGAACCGCGACTTCCTGGCCTCCCTCGTCTTCGAAGTCACGCCTCCTGGGTATCAGCCGCCGCATATGCCAGCCGAGATGAAGGACATGCCGCGCGAGTCGAGCCCGCCCGCGGCGGGCCGCGAGTAGCGCGCCGGAAGTCGCTATGCACGATTGAGCGCCGCGGGGGCGAGCCATCATCTTGCCGTGAGCGAGGGAGCGTTCGGAGCGCGTGAGAGGGAAGGCGGATCGCGGGGGGCGGAGAATCCCGCGATGGAAGCGGACTTGCGTATCCGAGCGGAGGAGCGAGCATGAGGGTCAAGGCCGTGGCGGTAGTGCTGGCGGTGTGTGCGTGTGCCCTGGGAGTGGCGATGGGGAGTTCCGTGCGGCGGGCCGCTTCGCCGCGGAGTGCGGTAGCGCGTGGAGAGTACCTGGTGAACGCGGTGGCCGGCTGCGGCCACTGCCATACTCCTCGCAAAGGGGAGGAGCTGGACAAAAGCAGGTGGATGGCCGGGGGCACCGAGTTCAAGAGCAAGGCCGGGACCATTTACAGCGCGAATCTCACCCCGGACCGCGAGACCGGCAGGGGCAAGTGGACGGAGAAGCAGTTCGTGCGGGCGATGCGGGAGGGGGTGACCCCGGAGGGGGGGAAACTGATGGCGCCGATGCCCCGCTACGACCGGATCACGGACCGAGACCTGCACGCGATGTGGGCCTACCTGCGCAGCTTGAAGCCTATCCGCAACAAGGTTCCGGAGCGCCAGCCGGCCCAGGGGCAGGCCGGGAAGTAGCCGCGCTTCGGCCCTTCGGTAGTAGGTCATCCTCCCAGAATGCGTCTTCTGCTTCGAGCGCGTGCTCAACGAGAAGAAGATGGTCATGTTCCATAGCGGCGGCTACGTGTGCAGCCCCGATCAAGCCATACCTGGGATTCCTCCGGAGAACATGGCCGCGCTCTGGGACGCGGCTTCGGAGGTCGGCCGCTATTGACGACGGGCCGCCGGCGCATTCGGTCCTGCTTCCCGCCCATGCGCGACGGAACCCCGACCATTGACTCCAAGCCGAGGGGTAGCCGGACTCGGGGGTGCCCGGGGCCGCCGAGCAAGATGCTTCCCCGGAGTGGGCGAAGGTCACCCCAACACCGGCTGCTCCCGACGGAACGGCTCAGAGCGGTTTCACCGTGGCTGCACCGCACAGGTGGCCTTGATAGGTCCGTCCTATGGAGAAAAGGACACGGGTTCCCGGCGAGGCCCTGCGGTCGTATTGCCCGGGGCAATACTCGCGCTCGAAGCGCCAGGAAACCGAGACCGATAGCGATTACGGCGGCCAGGGGGAGCCGGCCAGCAGCCAGACCAGTCCGGCGGCGAGCGTCCCGCTGCCTGATATCGATTACCTGCTACGGGAGAGGAAGCATGCGAATTCTTTTTCTTGATCTCGATACCTTACGGCCGGACCATCTCGGCTGCTACGGATACCACCGCCACACGTCGCCGAGCATTGATCGCATCGCCGCGGACGGCGTGCGCTTCGACGGCTACCACTGCTCGGATGCACCGTGTCTGCCTTCTCGGGCGGCGCTGGTCAGCGGCCGATTCGGCATCCACACGGGTGTGGTGGGTCACGGCGGCACCGCCGCGGACATGCGATTGGAAAGACGCAACCGCGGCTTCGCTGATCGCCTGCGGCACGAGAGCCTGTGGAGCGTAGTGCGGTCCTCGGGGCTTCACACGGTCACCATCAGTCCTTTCGCCGAGCGCCATGGCGCGTGGTGGTTCTACGCCGGGCTCAACGAGATGCACAACACCGGTGGCTATGGGATGGAGTCGGCCGAAGAAATCACACCCACGGTGCTTGACTGGGTCGCGCGCAACGCGCAGCGGGAAGACTGGCTCTTGCATGTGAACTACTGGGACCCTCACACTCCTTACCGTGCCCCGAAGTCGTTCGGTAATCCGTTCTCAGACGCCCCACTCCCCGCCTGGCTGACCGAAGAGGTGTTGGTGAAGCACCGGAACGCAATCGGTCCGCACACCGCACGGGAAATCGCGATGTACGACAGCGAGGTGAATCCGCGCTACCCACGCCAACCCGGTGAGCTCGAGGATATGCACGACCTGCGACAGATGATCGATGGCTACGACTGCGGCATCCGCTACATGGACGACCACATCGGGCGCGTGCTCTCAGCCCTCGAGGAGCAGGGCGTGCTCGATGACATGGGAATCATCATCACCTCCGATCATGGCGAGAACATGGGTGAGCTTGGCATCTATGGCGAGCATGCCACCGCGGATGCGATCACGGCGCGCATCCCCATGATCGTCCGCTGGCCCGGCGGCCTCCGCGGGCACGTGGATGAGGACCTGCACTACGGCCTCGACCTCGCTCCCACGCTGGCGGAACTCCTGGGCCGGCCGGCGGCAGAGAGCTGGGATGGATCGAGCCACGCGGCGACGATCCTCGGTGGCGAGTCATGCGGGCGCGACTCGCTCGTGCTCTCCCAGTGCGCTCACGTCTGCCAGCGCGCCGTGCGCACCGGCCCGTGGATGTATGTACGCACCTACCACGACGGATATCATCTCTTCCCGGAGGAGATGCTCTTCGATGTGGACAACGACCCGCACGAGCAGTGCAACCTGGCCCCACTGCGCCCGGACGTCTGCCATGAAACGGCGCACCAGCTAGCCGAATGGCACGCCGAGATGATGGCGACCATGCTCGATGGTTACGATACCGACCCACTGTGGACGGTGATGAAGGAGGGCGGGCCGGAACATGCGCGGGGCCAGCTGCGCCGCTACTGCGAGCGCCTTGCGCAGACCGACCGCGCCTGGGCGATCCCGGAACTGAAGCGGCGACATCCTCAGGAGTTCACGGATGACTGAGGCCGCTTGAACAGCACTGCGGACCTATACCTCCGGCTATGGTATCAGTGACTACGAGAAGGCGACAGGAGATCCTGTGCGAGCTTCCGTCGCGTTTTCTCTGCAGTCTTACCGGTCGCCCAACTCCCCCACCCGTCACCGGAGAAGACGGCCGCAAAGCCATCGAAATCGTCCTCGCCATCTACAAATCCGCAGAGACGGGCCACCCCATCACGCTGTCGATGTAGCCAACGTGTCATTCCGAGCGCAGTCCGTAGGGGCGCCCCGGAGTCTGCCCTGAGCGAAGCCGAAGGGTCCTCCCGGCGACCCCTGTCGTTCCCTCCGCCCCCATCTGTCATTGCGAGGGAGATAGGGCGACGGTAGTCGCCCGACGACCATGGCAATCCCGCCGTTCCCTCCGACTCCTCGACTCTTCTACTCCTCGCCTCTTCGCCTCCTCCACCGCATTCCCCCTACGACTCGCATCCCGGCCCAGTGGGGCAGGTTGGCAACCTGCCCTCGCCCCGCAGGGGCGACTCTGCGTAGGACAGAAGCGTGTCTCCTGCCCCATCTGTCATCCTGAGCGAAGCGAAGGATCACGCCGTCCCCGGAGCTTACCCTGAGCGCAGCGAACGGGCCTCCTCGACCCCTCGCCTCCTCGACTCTTCTACTCCTCGCCTCTTCGCCTCCCCAACCATCATCCCTCCCTGCACGCGCGCCGCCGGCTTCCCCGCCTCTGGCGGGGCGGGCGGCGAGACAAGCTACTGCCATAGTGCCTGCAGATGAATGGCTTGCCGCTGCGCTTAGCCTGCTGTATACTCGCTCACGTCTATGCTAGGGGGTTCGCGCCAAATGGCCACGTTCCTCTTCTGGAACGCGAACAAAAACCAGTGTTGCCTCTGGTGAAAGCTCTTTGCGCTGAGCACGACGTTGACGTGCTGGTCCTGGCGGAAAGCCCAGCGACCGAGGTGGAGCTGCTGACCACGCTCAACACGGAGGGAGATGTCCGCTTCTTCCTACCCCCTCAGCCGCGGGAGTCGGATCTCGTCACTGTGGTGACCACATACCCCACCGAGTACGTCCGCCCGATCGCCAGACTTAGCCGGGCCGCCGTCCTCAGACTGATCCCTCCGATTGGAAGCCACCTCACGCTCGTAATGGTTCATCTTCCCAGCAAGCTATATCAGAGCGATGGCGACCAGGCCGAGTTGGCTGGGGTCCTGGCGAACGACATCGCTGACGTTGAGCAGAGCGCCGGTGACTCGCGCACAGTCGTCTTCGGGGACTTCAACATGAATCCGTTCGAAGCCGGTGTCGTGGGAGCCACGCGCTTACATGCTGCCATGACTAGGGAGATTGCAGGACGAGGTCACCGCGTTGTCCAGGGTCGAGGATATCCGTTTCTCTACAACCCTATGTGGGGTTTCTTCGGCGACCTCTCGCCAGGCCCCCCAGGAACCTGCTACTACGATCAGAGTGGTCGGCCACTCAACTACTTCTGGAATCTCTTCGACCAGGTGTTAATTCGTCCCGACCTGATCCCTGAATTCAGGCATGACAGACTAGCAGTCCTCACCTCGGCGGGAGACACCTCTTTGCTCTCAGCTGCCGGGCGTCCGATACCATCGGACCACCTGCCACTGCTTTTCCAGATTGATCTCTAAAGGAGACAACGACCATGACGACTGAGAATCTCTGGGGCGAACTAGAACCCGTGGACTTCGCGCAGCCCGTGATGATACTCCGGCAACAAGCAACCAAGCTCGGGGAATTGACGAAGAACATCCTCAAGGGGGATGTGCGCCTGATACAAGCCGGCGGGCCGACCGTAGGTTACGCGTTGGAGGTACTCGCACCGGCGGTCGGAGGTTACCGCCACAGAGTATTGGCCATCCAGTACGCACTTCTGGCTCCGTATCCACTGGAGATCATGGGTGAAGGGAATCGATTGCCTGTGCAATGTGAAACGGAAGAGGATTTCATCCAGAACCTGACCAGCATACTGCAGTCGGGGGCCGTCCAGAAACCAATCGGCATCTTGCTGACGCTCAGCCAGCAAGCCTTGCAGCCAGCGGACGCAGTGCCGAAGGCAGGCACCGGCCCGTAACCAGAGCGCACGCTCCCCTCGCGCAGGAGCGAACGCCCTTCCTTCCTTAGCCCCATACAGCGTCCGCGCCGCGACAAAGGCTTACGTTGCGTCGGTACTTCAGTGGCGACGCCCCTCCGTTGCCACCCGCGCTCACCCTCGTGAGCCCGACAGCCAGTGGCACAGGCGTCTCGCCTGTGGCTCAGCGCTGCAATAGCAGCGCTGAGGTGCCGTTTCCCGGCCGTTCCGGCGGTCCCGTCCGTCGCTCCCCATCGCCTCGTAGGGGCGGAAGAAAG
>JBEKKD010000166.1:0-8875 GCA_050010895.1 Armatimonadota bacterium | reverse complement strand
CGCCTACCTCCACTACGGTCAGGTCCCGCACCTTCATGGCGCTTTCAAAGGATTGAATGCCGCCGTGGTCGCGCTGGTGCTCTCCGTCGCCTACCGGATCGGCAAGTCGTCCCTGAAGAGCACTGCCCAGGCGGCACTGGCGGCTGTCGCTCTCGTGGCGGCGTTTCTGCACGCCAACCTTATCGTGCTCGTACTCGCGTGCGGTCTGGCCGGCGCGCTGTTCCTTTCCTCCCGGCCGAAGACGGTGACACCATGAACCTGCTGCGCTTGGCGCTCGTCTTCGGGAAGATCGGGGCAGTCGTGTTCGGCGGCGGCTTCGTGATGATCCCCTTCATTCAGCGGGAGGTGGTGCAGCACTATGGCTGGTTGACCCAGCAGCAGTTCGTGGATGCCATCGCGCTGGGCCAGATCACCCCGGGGCCGATCCTGATATCGGCCACCTTCATCGGCTACACGGTGCAGGGACTGACCGGAGCAGTGGTGGCGACGCTGGCCGTCTTCCTGCCCTCCTTCCTGATGACCGCGCTGGCCGCGCGCCAACTCGCACGCCTGCGCCGAAATCCGCGCATCGCGGGTTTCCTGCGAGGGGTGCTGCCGGCCGTGGTTGCAATGCTGCTCATGGCGGCGATTACCATCGGCCGTGCGACCTTGTGGTCTGACTGGCGGCTGCTGCTCTTGGCACTCGCCGCGCTCGTCCTGTTGGTGAGGTTCAAAGTGGACGCGGTCTATGTGGTCGTCGGCGCCGGCGTCACTGGGTTTCTGATCGAGCGCTGATGCCTGCTGAAGCGACGCTACTGATTGCGGCAGGCGACGCCGAGGCCGGGTACCTCAATCTCACCGACGATGGGCAGCTCCCGTTCCAGATTGCGGTACCGTCCAAGCGAGGCGGATTGGCTGGAGTCTAGGTGTGGACTCCCCGCTGAAGGTGGCGTGGCCTCGCCGCGGGTGGAAATGAGATCGGAAAGCGCGACCAGAATGCCACGCGAAGACAGAGAAAGGGCCAAGATGGAGATAGCGGACAGGCTAACGCATCTGCTGCCGCATTGGATTGAACATAACGAGGCGCACGCTGAGCAGTTGGCGGGATGGGTCGCGAAGGCGCGGTCGGCGGGAATGGGAGAGATAGCTGATTCGATCAGCGCCGCTGCGGATGCGATGAGGCAGGCGAATGCGAGGCTGGCGCAGGCCAGGGACAGGCTCGCGGCCTAGCTGCTGGCGCTCCCTCCAGAGGGCAGCGTCCCTTCCTGACGCTGCTATTGCTGTCTGCTTCCCTGCCAGTGATGCTTGACAGCGCCGTTTGTCCGTGTCAACTGCCCGTGAAGCCCGCCCCGTTCACCCCCGACTCCGGCTACCCCGTCGGCCTGGGGCTATCTTCCCGATACCTGGTCAGCGCGGGCGAGGAGCGATCGGGCTGGCCACATTGAAGAGCGAACTGCCAGACTCGCTCGGGCGCCGTCAGCGTCAGGATCTTCTCCTCGCCTCGCTGGATGATCGCTGCCTTGATGCGCGGCGCGTCGGAGACCGGATGGGCCTCCAGCACCGTCACAAAGACGACCTCGCGCCCGGCGGTGTGATTCGACACCTTCAGTGCCTCGATCTCTCCCGCTGGTTTTCCGCTGGTCCCGGTCAGCGGCTGACGCCAGCTCTGGGCCGCGACATCGTCGGGCGCGACTATCGTCAGCCGCAGCGCCCCCTTCTTCCCCTGCACGTCGAAAGCGCGCTCGCCCTGCTGCTTGAATGGGAAGTCGGCATGGAAGTAGAGATCGAAGATGGATGGCGACGCCGCCTCGAACTCGTCCACCATGACCCAGCAGTCCGGCCTGAGATAGAGGATGTGGCGCAGGAATCTCTTCAGCCCGGCCGCGCTCTTGTAGGCGTCAGTCGCATCTCCGATGACGTAGTCGTACTCCTGTCCGTGGTCGGCGCGGAGTATGCTCGCCCCGCGCTTCTCGGCGCACAGCGCCGATCCGTCGAACCAGGCTCCGCCTTCGCCCTCTTGACCGATGCCGTTGACCAGGGCGGTGTTCTGGAACGCGGTCGTCTTCCAGGTATAGCCATCGCCCACGATCAGCCAGTCGCCATGGGCGAAGAGCAGGAAGGATGCAGCGTCCGGGTGCACGTGGCCGCCGCCGGGATCGTAGGAATACGTGGCAAGCGCGTGGTGTCCGATGAACGGACCGCACTTGAACGCCATCAGCGACTCGTCACCATCCCAGGATGAACGCATGTAGACGATATCCAGATCGTCGAAACGCTTGAACTCGGGCAGGTCTGTCGGAGATTGCGGCGCCACCGAGGGATCCTCCCACAGCAGGTTCAGGAAGGTCGCCGCGTTATCGCAGAGCCCCGCGCCCCTCAGTTGGTCCGCGAGCCACTGCGCGTGCCCATCGCGGTACTCGGCCGCGAGCTTGCGCAGCATGTAGTCCGGCCCATACCAGTCGTACCGGGGGCCGTCCGCGAACGTCATGAGGTCTGACTCTCGAGTCCAGTGGCTTCGCGGGAGCATCGAGTAGAGTCGAAACGAAGCAGTGTGCTCAAACCATGCATTGCCCGTGAACAGATCCTCTCCGAGCAGGCCGCGCGCAAGGTCCATGAGCTTCAACAAGTATTCGACCCCGTAGCTCCAGTAGGGCACACCTTCGTGGGAGGCGCCATCCGGCCCCAGTGATTTCATGGTGATCCGGGCTTTCTCGAGCGGCAGCAGCATCCATCCATCTACTCCGTCCACCTCCCCGTAGAGCGCCAGGCCGGCCGCGGTGAGCCCGGTCATGTCCACCCACTGGTGATTCTGCAGATACGCGTCATGCCACCAAACCTGTCGGTTCAGCAGGCGCTCGTACATCCGTTGGCCCCGCCGCTCCAGGCACGCCCTCACAGTCGCCAGGGCCTCGCCATCCAGATCGTGATAGAGCCAGTCATAGGCCAGCGCCAATCCGTAGAGCTGATGCCCTGCGGCGAGATCCATGCCGTCAATATCGCCCAGGCCCCAGGTGGGATAGCCGGCGGAGGCGAGCATCCACGCGCGCGCCGATTGCAAGTACTTCCTTTCGCCAGTCAACAGGTAGGTCAGGGCCAGGTTCGGAATGGCGTTTCCCACTTCCCGCTGGTAGAGCTGCTCCTCACCCGACCACTTATCATCCGCGCGATACGCCGGCGGGCCGTCCTCGACCAATCCGTCGGCCACCTGCTTGAGCTGTTTGAGGAGGGTCGCGTGCGGCTCCTTGGTAAGCTGCGCTTTCAGCGCGGTCAGTCGGTCGGCCGTCAGGTAGATCCGGGGGTGCGCATCCCGCAATCGCGCGAGCGGCGCCGGCACCGGGCCGAAGCG
This sequence comes from Armatimonadota bacterium, assembly GCA_050010895.1. Taxonomy (GTDB): domain Bacteria; phylum Armatimonadota; class Hebobacteria; order Hebobacterales; family Hebobacteraceae; genus JBEKKD01. The sequence continues at coordinate 5,550 of JBEKKD010000166.1, read as the reverse complement.
ATAGCGATCGCCGGCCGTGAAACGCTCGATCTCCATCACAGACACCTCACCCACATACGCATCAATCTCCATCGGGCTGTCCGTGCCCTTCTCCAGGGCGATCCAGCCTCCATGATCCCCTTGCGGGACTTCGAACTCCGCGGTCAGCTCCTGCCAACCTCCGGCCCCGAGATCATACCGGCCCGTGGTGAACTGAACCGACGCATTCCCGGTGCACTCCATCTTGAAGTATGGGGGGATGGCGGGGCGTACGCTGACCACTTTGACCCATCCGCTGACGCGGTACTTGTGCCCCGGATCCAGCGCGAACTCCGGGCTCTTGGTGTAGTTCCAGGCCGCCTCTTGGCGCCCGCGCACGTGCAGGCACTTACCCCGGTCCGGGAGCGTCGCTCCCTCGGCGGTCACGCCGGGAAGCGCCTCCCAGGCATTGTCGTCCGCGAACGTTGCCTCGAACACACGTCCCTGAGACGCCCATGCAGGCAGAGCCAATGCACACAGGGCGGCGAGCAGAAAGAACGAGCGTAGCCAGTGGACCATGAGAGACGCTCCGATTCCCTGCGAAGCGATGAGAGCAGCAGGGCAGAATTGGTTTTCCTCGCGCGAACCGCAGACTCCTCGACCTGCCTGCCACATCTGGGTCCTGCCCTTCGCCTACAGGCGAGAACCTCGCGGTTCCAATGGGGCTGCTGTCCATCCCTCCGAGCCATCCCGCGCGTCGGCCCCGGGCACCCCGACTCCGGCTTCCGCTTGGTTGGGAGTTAGTGGCCGGGGCTCCAGCGCGGATGGGGCGCCGGCAGCATCTGACGGCGCTGCCGGTCGCAGCCGGCGCAATCATGGTGTAGACGTGGTATAGTGGACTCCTGACTGAGTAGGTCGGAGCGACCGACTGTCCACTGAGAGGCAAGAGATGGCGAAGGTGCGAGCCGTCCAGATCGGGATCGGCGGGATTGGAAGCAGCCACCTGCAAGCGCTGCTGGCAAGTGACAAGTTCGAGCTGGTGGCAGTATGTGACGCTTATCCCCGGCGGCCGGATGTGAGGTCCGGGCTGGAGAAGACGAAGCGGCTGGGGATTCCGTCGTTCACAGACTATCGAAAGGCGCTTCAGGAGGTGGACGCGGAGGCCGCGTTCATCTGCACCCCTCACCACTGGCACGCGCCCATGACCATTGCAGCTTTGCAGCGAGGGATGCACGTGTTCGTCGAGAAGCCGGCGGCTCCGTCAGTCGCGGACGTCCGGGCGATGCTGTCGGCGCAGCGTCGAGCCGGCAAAGCCGTGCTCGTGGGCTTCGGCCCTCCCGCCACCGCGCAGTGCATTGGGCTGAAGAACCACATCGTGCAGGGAGACCTGGGGGAGATCCGCGAGGTCGTGGTAGTGCTCAACTGGTACCGAGAGAATGCCTACTACCGCCGCTCGGCCTGGGTGGGAAAGAGACAGGTGAATGGCAAATGGTGTCGGGATGGCGTGCTCTACAACCAGGCCAGCCACTCCATCGCAGGGGCGCTGCTGTTGGCGAACTCGCGCCCCTGGCCGGACATGTCTGTCGCCACCCGAGCGCGAGCCGGGCTGTACCGCGGCCATCCGGTAAGACGACTCGAAATGGAGGACCTCGCCTGCGCGGTGCTCGGCCTTGACGGAGGCACGGGCGCGCGACTGTACCTGTACGCGAGCACCTGCAATACGAACCAGGATGATGTGACCTGGGTCAAGGTGTTCGGGGACAAAGGACAGGCGACACTGGGCAGCGGGCGAATCGAGCTGCACGATGGCCGGTCGCTGTCAGTGAAGACACCGAAGATCGTGAGCAAGCACGAGAACCTGCATGAGGCGATCACCCGTGGCGCTGCCCCCTATGCATCTCTCGCCGAGTCGGCGAAGGTGACTGAGACTATAGACCTGATCTACAGAAGCACGCGGGATGTCATCCGCCCGGTGAAGTGGGAGCAGCTCGGCGCACTGGCGGAGCTGATAGATCGTTCGGCTGCGCAGCGGTGTCTGTTCAGCGAGGTCACTGAAGCGCCCTCCTGGGCGCGCTGAATGGCTGCAGCGGCGGGGGCGCGAGTGCTGAGCCTGCCGGCCGAGCAGAAGCCGGTGTATGTGATTCCGGTGGGGAGGGCGCGGGCGGGGTGAGGTTGACCCTCTGCGGGCTCGTCAGTATAATCTGACTGTGCCCCTGTGGCCAAGTGGATAAGGCGCAGGCCTCCGGAGCCTGTATCGCAGGTTCGAATCCTGCCAGGGGTACCAACCAAGAGCGGGGAGCAGAGCGTGCCAGCGAGACACTTTGAGAGACTTAGCCCTGCTGCCATCGCAGCGCTCACACGGATTGTCGAGGAATCCAGTCCGCTCGACTCCGAGGGGCTTCGTGACATGCTTCAGCAGTTCGTCAGCGCGAGGATGGCGCTGGCCAGACGGTTTCTCTCTAACGCGGTTGACAATGCGGCATCGGAGCAGCCAGATTTCCGACTGATCGTGTCTCGGGCGTACTATGCGATGTATCACGCCGCGCGGAGCGTCGTGTTCGCGTTCAGCAGAGCCGACGTTGATGCGCACCGTGAACTCCCGAGCAAGCTGCCGAGTGATTTCCCCGACCGGGGGCTCTGGGTGGAGCGGCTCAAAGGGTGGAGGATCAGGCGAGACGCGGCTGATTACTCCCCCTTCGCTGACGAGGATCAGAATGCTCTGAAGGCTGATGCCATCGCCGATTCGGGCGCGTTCTACCAGCTGTGTTCTGAGTACGTGCGAAAGCGAGGCGACCTGTGAGAGAACCGATGACACGTGAGCCAGAACCGTTCTATGTCAAGACAACCCCTGGCATCGGTGAGGTGGAGGATTACGTCATCGAACAGTTCGAGCGGGTGCGCGGGAAGCGGCCCTTGCGCGTGGATGTTGTCTCTGCCCCTGGCGAACTCGGCGTCATCGTCTATCTAGACGATATCACTGAAGAGGATTGGGACTTCATGGAGAAACTGGGGGACCGTCTATCTGTGGCAGGTGAACCTGCAGTTGTCACTGGCAGCACCGTGCCCGGTCTCGGCGTGCGGTCGGCCTGATCGCTTATAGACGGAATACGGCGCGCGAGGCGGTTCGTTCTTGGCGCGCGCATGACGCGGGGCAGGAGATGATTCCTGCCTCGTTCTGTTTGTAAACGATCACACTCGCTGGCCGATGATGGTGAATACCAGTTCCCGCAGAAGGGCGACCGTGGCATCGCCGGCGATGAGGCCGAGGAAGAGCGGTAGCGCGGTGCGATGGGCGCGGAGGCCCCCGTAGCGCAGCAGGAGCGATTTCACCAGCCAGGTGAGGAAGAGTGCAGGGGTAATGCCGGCGATGGTGTTGGAGGTGGAGATGGGGTAGGCCACCGGGTGCAGCGGCCACCACGCAAACTGCAGCTTCAGGTAATAGAGCACCGCGGTGATGACCAGGGAGATGACGATCGCCAGCGATCCGCCCCATTGAGGCCCAGCGGGGTTCTCCGTGCCCGAACGGAGTTCGTCTGTGGCCCAGCCCCCGATGCGGGTGTACCAGGCGACGGTGTGTCCCGAGGCCATGCCGAAGTGATAGCCGGTCTGGAGCGTGGCCCAGAAGAAGGCGATCAGCGCCACCACAGGCACCACGGCCATGACGAGAGTGAGGCGCCGCCGGTCCATGCGACCGCCCTCCGCCATCTTCAGTCCCTCGATCTGGTTGGGGATGGGGTGGTTGCGCTGCTCCAGGAGCAGCGGCCGCAGCATGTAAAGCATGCCGAGGGCGCGCGGGCCCAGAGCGTCAGTGCCGGCCACGGTCGGCAGCACCCAGCCCGGCATGGCGCCATAGAACTGGTGGCTCGGGGGGCCGAGTTGGGCGCGCACGCGGCACATCACGATGATCATGAGGAAGTAGTGGGCGAGGAAGACGCCGGTCACCCAGGCCGCCATGCCGCCGCGCTGGAAGAGCCACCACAGCACAGCTAGCCCGGCCAGCGCACCGAGGGTCGCGGCGCGGTAGCTGAGCCCCTCTTCGCTTTCGTGAGGGAGCGGAGGGCAGAGCCCGAGCGCGCGCTGCAGCACCCGGGCCAGGAAGCGCCGGTCGAGCCAGAGGGCGACCAGCGCGAGGGCGATGAACCCGCCCGCGGTCTGCTGCTCGCCGTACGGGAATCCTGACCACGAGCTCACGCACCAGCCAAGCTGACCGAACACGACGTACTGCATCGCCCAGATCACGCCGAAGACGAAGATGGAGAACGCAAGGTCGAGGGGGATGAGGTAGGTGAGCCCGATGGAGAACGGGTCCCACGAGACGCTTCCGAACCGTAGGAAGTCCCAGGGATGGTTGTTGGCGATGAGCGTGGAGAAGTCCCAGCCGGTGGGGATGGAGGGGAGCGTGGGCACCAGCGCCCCCAGCGTGTTCCAGATGCTGATGCCGGCCGCGGCGCCCACGCCGACCCAAAAGAGCCTGCTCCCCAGGAGGGAGTAGCGAGCATCGGCGAGCTGCACGGGCAACACGGTGATCGGGAAGGCGAGCTTCTCGTCATCCGCCCACCGGCGACGGAGGATGGAGTTCAGGCAGAGGCCTACCCACATGATGGTGCTGACCAGAAGGGTCCACCAGAGCGCCGGCGCAGCCCAGGCCCGGATCACCTGCGCGGTGTACGGATCGGCCTGCCCGTAGTAGAAGCCCGCCAGCACGTCGTGGTCCCGCACGGTCAGCCAAGTCGGCAGGTTGGGCCACACGAGGTCCTGCCAGCGGTTCTGCGGAGTGGCGAACCAGAAGGCGTGGGTCATGTAGATGGGAGCGGCCCCGCCCACGTCCCAGATGCTACAGGTCAGGCCGGTACTGATGGTGAGGGTCAGGTAGATGGTGAGTAGCTCACCCGCAGAGAAGGTCCAGCGGGGATGGCGGCGACGCAGCCAGCGGTTGACCAGGAAGAGCCCGCCGACCGCGTTCATGAAGAGCGACATGTCGCCGGTGACCCCGCCGAAGAGCCAGCTTCCGCGCACGAGGAAGAGGACGTTCAGAGGGGTAAGGACGAGGGCGATGATGATCGCGCGCGCTGTGACACCGCCGCGCGCGCGGGAGGGTACGGTCGGAGACGCCTTCTCGACGACAGCATCCACGATCAGCGGGATTCTGCGCGCACGGGGGGTGAATCCTGGTACGTCAGGCAGCGAGTTGCCCGGCCCCGGACGGTACTGCTCACAGCCTCAGGCTTACAGCATACATCAGCGTAATGCCGAGCCGCGCTGCCAGGGCAGGATGACCTCCGGTGTCAACAGAAAGGGATGCGAGGAGGCGGCTCGAATCGCCTCAGGACAGATCGCTCTGAATGCAGGGGGGGGCGGCGACGGATACATCAGGTCGCAGTGCGGCGTGGTGGTTCGCGCTGCTGTTCTTTTTTGCGGTCGCATCGGCGCTGTTCGTGTTCGCTTCGGCGCCTGCGAGATGCAGCGCATCAGCACCTTACCAGACGGGAGAACGAGACGTGATCTCAGCCAAGGTGTGCCAGTGGTATGGCGGCAAGAAGGCCGCGCTCAGCCTGCGTTTCGATGACGCCAACACGACGCATATCGAAAAGG
>JBEKKD010000165.1:0-8241 GCA_050010895.1 Armatimonadota bacterium | reverse complement strand
CCGCCCCCAGCCGGCGGATGCCCGCGTTCTCTCGTCTGGTGTTTCGGGATTTCAGTCCCGAAACCAGACAGATCGCTCTCCCCCTACATCATCACCCACAACGTCACCGCGCTCGCGTCCGTCACTGCCAACATCCCAGCCGCGACCGCGCACACCGCGAACAACCGCGCCTCGAGCCACTCCAACATGTGTCCCTCTGTCGCCCGCGCATGCTCCTCGAACGCAATCAACAGCGCCGCTACCGCCCCGGCCAGCAGCGGCCACTTCGCCGCCACGAAACTGCCAAGACCGGCCAGCAGCCGGAACATCGCCGGAGCCGCATCCCTGATGCTCGGATCTCCCAGCACAGCCACCAGGTCTCTCGTCAGCAAGGGCAACAATCCCAGCAGAACAACCACCGCCGCAGCCGCGAGCCCCATCCTCGCGCTAGTCGCAACAGCATGTCGCCGCACCACTACTTCTTCCTCCCGCAGGTGCTGGTGCTTCGACGTTCCCAAACCCCTCCCGGTTCCCCCGTTTCCTGACTTTCTTCACCTCTCAAGCAAGCCCTCAGTGGCCGCGGCGTCGGTATTTCAGCCCCGACGCCCCTCCGTTCTCACCCACACCACCAGTGGCACAGCGCTACGCAGTAGCGCTGAGGTGTCGTTTCCTCCGCCTCCTCGCCTCCTCGTGCTATAATTCCCCACCATGTCCACCCGATTCGAGATCCGGCAGAAACACGTCATCATCATCATGGACGGCGCCGCCGACGACCCCCAGGCCGACCTCGGCAACATCACGCCCCTTCAGGCCGCCCGCACGCCCAACTCCGACGCGGTCGCCCGCGAAGGCATCTGCGGCCTCGCCAAGACCATCCCCGACGAAATGCAGCCTGGCTCCGACATCGCCGCGCTCTCCATCCTCGGCTACGATCCCCTCCGCTACCACACCGGCCGCGCCCCGCTCGAGGCCGCCAGTCTCGACGTCCCCCTCGACAGCGCCGACGTCGCCTTCCGCTGCAACCTCGTTACCTGCGACGGCGAGACCCTGATCGACTACTCCGGCGGCGAGATCCCCACCGCCGATGCGCACGTTCTCATCTCCGCCCTCAACGAGAAGCTTGCCACCCCCCGTTTCCAGTTCTATCCCGGCGTCAGCTACCGCCACATCATGGCCTGGCGCGGAGGGTCCGTGGAGGTGCAGACCACGCCCCCTCACGATATCATCGGTCAGCCTGTCGAGCCCCATCTTCCCCGCGGCGACGGCGAGCGGATGCTCCGCCAACTGATATTCGATTCGCTCGAAATTCTCGACCGGCATGACATCAACAAGCGCCGTCGCGACCAGGGCAAGCCGCCTGCCAATATGATCTGGCTCTGGGGCCAGGGCCGGCCCTGCGTACTGCCGTCATTCGCCGCGCAGCATGGCGCCCCCGGCGTCGTCATCGCCGCCGTTGACCTGCTCCGCGGCGTGGCCAAGGCCGCCGGCCTCCACGCCCCCGAAGTTCCCGGCGCCACCGGCAACCTCGAGACCGACTTCGACGCCAAGGCCCGCGCCGGCATCGACGCCCTCGAGCGTTTCGACTTCGTCCTCATCCACGTCGAGGCCCCCGACGAGGCCGCCCATCAGGGCAGCTCCGAGCGCAAAGTCTGGGCCATCGAGCGGATCGACAGCAAAATCGTCGGCCCCGTTCTGGACCGCCTCCGATCGCTGCCCCACAGCAAGCTCATGGTCCTCGCCGACCACTACACCAAGCTCGGAACCCGCACCCACGCCCGCGAGCCCGTGCCGTTCGCCCTCTGGGGCGACGGGCGCGACAATTCCGAGGCCTTCGACGAAGCAAACGCCGCCGCAACCCGTCGGTTCATCGAAGAGGGTTGGCGACTCCCCGATCTGCTCTTCGAGGACTGACATGGACACATTCCTCCGCCGCGTCGCCGCCACCATCGCCCGCCACCGTATGATCGCCCCCGGTGACACCGTCTTGGTCGCCTATTCCGCGGGCGCCGACTCCACCGCGCTCCTCCACGCACTCGTCCAGCTCAGGAAGAAGCTTGGATGCCACATCTGCGCCTGCCACGTCCACCACGGCCTGCGAGGAGGCGATGCAGATGCCGACGCCGAGCACGCGGCACGCTTTGCCGAGTCCCTGGGGGTTCCGTTCACGTCGGCCCGCGCCGACGCCCGGGCCTATGCGAAGGAGCGAAAGCTCTCCACGGAAACCGCCGCCCGCGAAGTCCGCTATCAACTGCTCGAGCAGGCCGCCCGGGATCACAGCGCCGCCCGTATCGCCACGGGCCACACCGCCGACGACCAGGCCGAGACCGTCCTCCTCAACCTCCTCCGCGGCGCGGGGCCGGCGGGGCTAGCTGGCATCCCGCCGGTGCGCGGCAACATCATCCGACCACTGATCGACACGGAGAAGCATCGGATCAAGTACTACTGCGACGACAAGCGTCTGAAATACCGCCGCGATCGGTCCAACCGCGACATGCGCTTCGCGCGCAATCGCGTCCGGCACCGAATCCTCCCAGTCATCCGCCAGTTCCAGCCTTCCGTTGTGGACGTGCTCTGCCGAGTCGCCTGGATCATGCGAGACGAGAATCAGGTCATGGTGCAGCTCGCCGAATGCGCTGCAAAGAAGCTTGGACTGACTGAGGACTCGCTTCACGACAGATCGATTCCTATTCGGGATCTCGCCGACCTGAGCCCGGCTTTGCGAAGACGGATTGCCCGCTGCGTTATCGCGCTCGCAAAGGGCAGTGACCGCGATATCGGCGCGAATCGCGTCGAAGCTTTCTACGGCATGCTGACTTGGGGCAACACCGGGGCGCAGATCGGATTGCCCGGCGGCCTCACCGCGCTGCGCACCTATCGTGAAGTCCTCATCCAGCGCTCGGCGGGGACCAAGCCGCCTCCCACCGGCGAATGGTCGCTGCCCCTGCCGGGCGAAATCGAGGTCAAGGAACTCGGCTTCGGGTTCACCCTCACCTCCTCCACGTCCAAGCGCCTCCCGCAGACCCCACACACCGCCCTCCTGGACGCCGCCGTCGTCACCGTACCTCTCCGCGTCCGCATCTGGCGCCCCGGCGATCGCTTCGTCCCCCTCGGCATGACGCGTTCAGTCAAGCTCCAGGACTTCTTCGTCAACGCCAAGGTTCCCCGAGCCCTGCGTCCCTGGGTCCCGCTCGTCGTCTGCGGCGACCGCATTGCCTGGATCGTCGGCCACCGCATCAGCGACGAATTCAAGGTGACCGCCCGAACCCGACGAACCATCCGCATCGAAGCAGCCGAGCACTTCATCATCCCATCGGAGGACTGACATGCCGCACTCGCCCGAGCGCACCGAAAAACAGCGCCGCGTCGTTGAGTTCCTCGACGCCAGAGAATTCGACGGCCTTCTCCTCAATCGCGTCGACAGCTTCGCCTGGTACACCGGCGGCGGCGAGTGCCACGTCAACATGGCCGCCGAGACCGGTGTCGGCGCGCTCCTGGTTCGCCGTGACGGCACCGTCCTCATCACCAACAACGTCGAGCGCCCTCGCCTCATGGAAGAGGAGCTTGGCGGCCTCGGCCTGGGAGAGGAAATCCGCGACTGGTGGCAGGACGACCTGGGCCCGATCGTGCAGCACCTCGCCCCTGGCCGGAAGATCGCCTCCGACACCGACGTCCCCGGCACGATTTTCGCCGCCCCCGACATCGCCCGCCTCCGCTGGGCGCTCACTCCGGAGGAAGTGAGGCGCTATCGCGCCCTCGGCAGGGAGGTAGGCGAGGCCATCGGTGAAGCCTGCATGACTGTCCAGCCCGGCATGGCCGAGCACGAGGCCGCCGCCGCGCTCGCCGCCGCGCACCTCCGCCGCGGCCTTCAGCCCATCGTCGTCCTCATTGCCGCCGACGAGCGCCTCCTCAAGTACCGCCATCCCATCCCCACCGGCAACAAGATCACGCGCGCCGTCATGCTGGTCGTCTGCGGCCGCCGCAGCGGCCTCATCGTCTCCGCCACGCGCATCGTCCACTTCGGCCGAGTCCCGGCCGAGCTGGCGAAGAAGCACGCAGCCGTCACCGCCGTGGACGCCGCCTTCATCGCCGCCACTCGCGTCGGCGCCCGCATCGGCGACGTATTCAATGCCGGCCTCGAGGCCTACGCCGCGCAGGGATTCCCGCAGGAGTGGACGCTCCATCACCAGGGCGGCCCCACCGGCTACGCAGCCCGCGACTACCGCGCCGTCGAGGCCACCGATGACCCGGTGCTCGCCAACCAGGCCTTCGCCTGGAACCCATCCATCGCCGGCACCAAGTCCGAAGATACCATCATCGCCACTCCCGACGGACCCGAGATCATCTCCCTCTCTCCCGGCATCCCTACAGGGGAGATCTCTGCCGCCGGCCTCCGCCTCCGCCGACACGACATCCTCGTCCGCTGAACGGCCCCGCCCCCTTCCACTGTTACTGCGAGCCGGTGAGGCCGGCCAGGGACTCACCGCGCGTGGCAATCTCGGTGTCTTGACGACCGGAGAAGGCTTTCGGCCCCGATCGGCAGAAAACATTATTTTGGGCCGACCGTGAATGAGCTGTGAACGGCCTCCGAGGCTTCCATGGGGCAGCCGAGCCAGGCAGGAAAAGGCTTGCTGGTGAGGTAACCAGACACCCGATTCCGAAATCGGCGCGAAAAAAGTGGCAGGTATGGCATCATATTGAGCGAACTTTTTTCGGCCGACTGACGTCAAATAGGCCGGTTCGACTTTGGGCGAGAGAAAGGGGGTGAAGTACACATGTCTCGACGACTCGTATTGTTGATTGCGTTGGTGTTGATCGTGGCTATGGTTGGTTCCGTTCTGGCCGCAGCGCCGGGCAACGCTCCTGCGAAGGGCAAGGCGAAGGTTGCTGCCAAGGCCAAGGTCCCCGCAGCCGCTAAGGCCCCGGCCGCCGCCCCGGCGGAGGCGAAGGCCCCGGCTGAGAAGCCCGCGCCCAAGGCGAAGGCTGCCAAGGGCAAGAAGGTGGCCAAGGGCAAGAAGGTGGCCAAGGGCAAGAAGGTGGCCAAAGGCAAGAAGGTGGCCAAGGGCAAGAAGGTAGCGGCCAAGCCGAAGGCAGCTGCTAAGAAGGCGGCGCCGCCGCAGTAAGCACCGATCAGCTCGTTCGCTGACTGTGTGCCGCGATACTAACGAGACGAGCCCGCATCCCGGGCTCGTCTCGTTGTTTCCTGTGCCAACCTCGCGCCCACAGCGGCCGGCTCCCCTCTGTGGGAGCCGGGTCCTCCGCCTCTTCGCCTCCTCGCCTCCTCGACTCTTCGGTCAGCCCCTCCGCTTCCCAACCACACCAGCCTTCACGATCTTATCGCCCACCGCGATTTTCTGCACCACATCCATCCCCGACACCACCTTCCCGAACGCGGTGAACCCGATGGCATCCAGGTGCGGAGTATCCGCCAGCGTGATGTAGAACTGCGTGCTCCCCGAGTTCGGGACCATCTGCCCGCCCCGGTACGTACGCGCCATCGCGATCGTCCCCTTCGTATGCTTCACCGGCGACTTCTCATCCGGAATGGTAAATCCCACCGGCGGCCGCCCGACCGCCGCCGGGTCCCCTGCATGGATCACGAACCCCGGCTCCACCCGGTGGAATGGAATCCCGTTGTAGAAACCAGCTTTCACCAAGTTCAGGAAATTCGCAACCGTCAGCGGCGCCGCCTTACCGTCCAGCTCCACCTCGATCGCGCCCTTCGCCGTCTCGATCTTGACTTTCACTTTCCCCTGCTTCTTCGCCGCCGCCACCTCCGCCGCCGTCGGCGGCTTCAGTTGGCTGGCCTTCGCCATCGCCCGCTGCACCTGCTTCGACGGGCCCGGATCGACGATTGCAGACCCGGCCAGCGCCGGGGCAGCGATCAGCGCCGCGGATACCAACAACAAGACCATCCGCATCGAAAGAACCTCCTTCCGTTTATGAGGAGCACTGCCCGCCACAGGCGGGCGTTTCTGCGCAATCTGCGTGATCTGCGGACTGCCACTACGGACGTTCGCCCAACAAAGTAACATCGGGCGAACGTCTTCTTCCAGGTATTCGCTGGTCTTCTGACGACTTTCTCCCTTACTTCTTTGGGCGAAAGTCATTAGAGGGTTCTCGTCACCTTCCTCAACCCCCGCGGCGCATCCGGATTCAGCCCCCGCTCCAGCGCCAGATGACACGCGAACAACTGCCCCAGGGTCGCGAACGGAATCGGCGTCAGCCCCTCCTGCGCCTCCACCGGGCAGTGCACCGTGATCGCCGAATGCCGCGCAATGCTGGGGTTATTCGTCATCGTCAGCACGGCCACCCCCTCCCGCTTCAACCTCTCCGCCAGCTTCACCATGAACGGGTACGTCGGCCCCTCCGCTGCGTACAGCACGATCGGCGTCGTCGGCTCCACGAACGCGATCGGCCCGTGCAGGAAATCCGCCGCCGACATCCCCGTCGAGCCCAGATAGCACGTCTCCATCAGCTTCAGCGCCGTCTCTCTCGCCGTCGCATAGTTGAACCCCCGCGCCAGGCACACGCACCGCGGCGCGTACCGATATCGCGGCGCCACCTCCACCATCGCCTCGTCGCATTCCAACGCCGTCCGAATGCTCTCCGGTATCCGCCGTATCTCCGACTCCGGCACCCTCCCGCCCAGCGCCTGGCAGATCATCGCCATTGCCACCAGCTCCGCCGTATACGTCTTGGTGGCCGCCACCGCCCGCTCCTCGAGCGCGCGAAGCTGCATCGTGTGGTGCGCCAGCCGCCCCATCGACGACTCCGCCTCATTCGTCACCGCCAGCGTGAACGCGCCCAGCTTTTTCGCCGTCCGCAGCGCCTTCACCACATCCGGACTCTCGCCCGACTGCGAGATCCCGATCGCCAGCGCCCCCGCCAAATGCAGCGGCGCCGGATAGAGCGTGAACAGCGATAGCGCCGCACCCGACACCGGTATCCCGAGGAAGTGCTCGAAAAGATAGCGCCCGTACGTCGCCGCGTTGTCCGACGTCCCCCGCCCGGCGATAAAGATCAGCGGAGGCTGCTGCTCTCGCAGCCGCGCCAGCGCCCTCACCAGAGGTCTCGTCTCCTCCCGCAGCAGCGCCTCCACCCGCTCCGGCGCCTCCCGGATCTCTCTCAGCATCGCCGGCTGCCCCGCCCCCCTCTGCATCATCAACCGTTGTGGCACATCAGCCTTTCCTGCCATCCCACTCCCTCTGTCATCCTGAGCCCTCTGTCATCCTGAGCGCAGCGAAGGATCACGTCGTTCCCGACGCCCCTCCGTTGCCAACGCACCACCAGTGGCACAGGCTTCTCGCCTGTGCTCGCCCCGTCAGGGGCGATTGTCCGCAGTTCCGGCGGCGCAGCCGCCGATCAGCGTGCATCGGCGTTCATCGGCGGATGGCCCTGCCGTTTTCTGTTCCCTACCCCTCCGCCAACCGCCTCCCCAACTCCTTCGCCTCCGCCAGCAACTCCGGCTTCGCCGCCGCGTCTCCCGCATCGCCGATACTGCCCGCCGCGATCTGCCCGATCACCTCACACCTCAAGTCCCTCATCACACCAGCCATATACTCGGCCATCCGCTTCGGCGTTTCCTCCTCCGCATCCGCCTGCACCACGATCACTCCGCCCTTCCGCGTTCCCTCCAGCCCCACATGCCAGCCGCCTTCCTCCGTGTAGAACGCATACAGCCGATCGATCACCCGCTTCATCGGCGCACTCACATTCCAGAAGTACACCGGCGCCGCAAACACCCACGCCTCCGCCCGGCGCAGCGCCGCGTAGATCTGCTTCATGTCGTCCTCCCGAATGCACTCCGCGTCCGCACTATCCAGGCACATCCGGTCCGCGTCGCAATCATTGATCTTCATCGCCGCCGGATCGAACCGCGTCGTCCTCGCCCCCGCCTCCCGCGCCCCCTCCAGCAGCGCCTCCACCAGCGTCGCCGTGTTCCCACCCCTCCTCGGGCTCCCGCAAATCGCCACGATCTCCATCTCCGACTCCTCCGCGTCACGATTGCGTCGGTACTTCAGTGCCGACGCCCCTCCGTCCTCTGGGAGCCCCGGCCTTCGTTGCGTCAGTGCTCCCGCTCTACGAAGCTTCAGCGAAGGAGGTTCAGCCCCGACGCCCTGTGGGAGCCGGGCCTGCCCTGCGACTCCTGTCGTTCCCTCCGCCTTTTCGCCTCCTCGACTCTTCGCTCCACCATCTGTGGACCTTCCTGCTCTCTCATGACTTTCGCCTAAAGAAGTAAGGGCGAAAGTCATCAGAGGACCA
>JBEKKD010000164.1:0-8292 GCA_050010895.1 Armatimonadota bacterium | reverse complement strand
CAGGGTCACGTAATCGGCCAGCACCAGCGGCACCTCGCGCTCGATGAACGGGTGCTTCAGCTTGCCGCCCTCCAGCGCCTTCCCGAGCGCGGAGCCGACGACATCGTACTCGCCGACCCCCAGCGCCTCCATGGTCTCCTTCAGGCGGCCGACCGCAAGGACGAGGTGCTCCTGCGGCGTCTTCACGAGCACGTACTCGAGGTCCGCGCTGAGCGCCACCGCCACGTCCGCGGGCAGCGTCCAGGGCGTGGTCGTCCATACCGCGAACGAAACCGCTCCCACTTTGGGGACGCCCGGCAGCGCGCCCTTGGGCAGCGCGATCACCGGGAAGCGCGCGTACACCGAGAGCGACGTGTGCTCCTGGTATTCCAACTCGGCGTCGGCGAGCGCGGTCTCGCAGTCCGGGCACCAGTGAACCGGCTTCAGTCCGCGGTACACGCACTTCTTCTCGACGAAGCCCCGGAATTGCCGGAGCACCGTCGCCTCGTACTCCTTGTCCATCGTCAGATATGGGCGCTCCCAATCGCCAGTCACGCCCAGCCGCTTGAACTGCTCTCGCTGGAGGTTGACGAAGTGACGCGCGGTCTCCGCCGATCTCGCGCGAAGCTCCATCCGATCTATCGTGTGGCGATCGATCAGAAACGTCCGTATCGCCGCGATCTCTGTCGGCAGCCCGTGGTTGTCCCACCCCGGCACATAGGGGCAGTCGAACCCGCGCATGGTCTTGTACTTGATAACGATGTCCTTCAGGACCTTGTTCAGCGCCGTGCCCAGGTGCACGTCACCGTTCGAGAAGGGCGGCCCGTCGTGCAGAATGAACTTGGGTCGGCCATCGGTGACGCGGCGAATGGTCCCGTAGAGATCGATCTCCTCCCAGAACTTCTGAATGCGCGGCTCCATCTCGCCCAGGTTGGCCCGCATCGGGAAATCGGTCTTGGGCAAATTCAACGTGCTTCGGTATTCTTTCTCATTCGCCATGATTCTGCATCCTCAAGGGAATTCACCGCGTCGTCCTACGGACGTTCGCCCAACAAAGTAACATCGGGCGAACGTCTTCTTCCAGGTATTCGCTGGTCTTCTGACGACTTTCGCCCTTACTTCTTTGGGCGAAAGTCATTAGAACCGCACTTAGCTCCAGACATCCACAGGCCAGTGGCGTGGGTATGTCGCGAGCCGCAGGCGAACGACTACCTCAGCCGCGCAAGCGAAGCGCGCGGCGAGCCTTCGCCCCGAAGGGGCGACGTCGACCCCCCGCTATCCCCCTCCCGTCAGATAGCTCCTGAGCGCCGCCTTCCAGTCGCGCAATGGCGGCACGCCCTGGAACTCCAGCCACCGCGACCGCAGCGCCGAGTACGCAGGCCGCTTGGTGGGGCTCGGCCACTCGCTCTCCTGAATGGGCACGACACGCGTCCCGCTGCCGCGAATCTGAAGCGCCTCCGCCGCAAGTTCGGCCCAGGAGCATACCCCGCTGTTCACCGCGTGATACGTGCCTGGCATCACGCGACCCGCCACCATCGCATCCGCCATCACCTTCGCCAGGTCGCGGCTGTACGTCGGCGAACCGAACTGATCGGCCACCACCTTCAGCTCATCCCTCCCGGCCGCGGCAGCAAGAATGGTGTTGACGAAGTTCTTCCCGCTCGGGCCGTAGAGCCACGCGCTGCGCACGATATAGTGCTCCCGCGCCAGACGCCGCACCGCCTCTTCGCCGGCGAGCTTCGACGCCGCGTACACGCCCAGCGGATTGGGCTGGTCGAACTCGGTGTACGGCTCGCCATTCTCCCCGTCGAAGACGAAATCGGTGCTGATGTATGCCAACTTCGCCCCCATCTCGGCGCAGGCCGCGGCCACATGCGATGTGCCCTGCGCGTTATGCAGGAATGCTTTCGCCGGGTCCCGCTCGCACCCATCGACATCCGTCCATGCCGCGCAGTGAACGACGAACTGCGGCCGGTTCGACGCGAGCGCAGCGCGCACCGCACCGGCATCCGTGATGTCGAAGTCCTGGAGATCGACCCCCCGGACCTCGTGGCGCAACGCGAGCGCGCTGCACACCTGGCTGCCCAGCATTCCCCTCGCGCCGGTAACCAGAACCTTCATAGATCGCTCCCCGCCGGCTCCTCGCCTCCTCGCCCTTCGCTGTCATTCCGAGGGAGGGAGAGTCCGCCCCCCGGACTCGAACGACCGTGGGAATCTCGCCGTTCCTCGACTCGGAGCTTGCCCTGAGCGAAGCGAACGGGACTCTTCGACTTTTCGCTCCACGCGACGCAGTGAGACGTGAAATGCTTCAGCGCGCCGCTCTTGACCACGATAGCCTCCGGCCGCAACACCGTCGCATACATCGTCAGCAGCGCGATCACGTCCAGCAGCGAGCGATAGCCCGACAGGCCCGACATATCGATGTACACTTTCGTGAACTTCTTTCCCAGGGCGAGCGCCGCCGTCACGTCGAACGCATCCAGCACCTCAAACCGGATATCCGGATGCCTGCGCCTCGCCTCTTCGATGCACTCCGCGCTGATATCGCTGGCGATGACCTCTGTGCAGCGCGGCGCAATCAGCCGCGTGGTCGTGCCCCACTCGCAGCCGATCTCGAGCACGGTGTCGCGCTCATTCACCCACACCGGGATCGTCTCGCGGTACTCCCTGACATCCCGCGTGGCGATGAACTTCGTCTTCAGTTTGAACTGCTTGTCATTCGCCATCTTGTTTCATTGAATCCGCGTTCGTCCGCGTTCATCCGCGTCCAAATGAAGACCCCTTCGATACCGCCCCACCATCCAATTCCACCGAATGCGGACCAGATCTTTGATCGCATCCATCGAGTCTCGCACCCGGTCGATCCTGCTGTCCGGTGAATCAATCCAGGTGACGGGTATCTCCGCGATCTTCATCTTCAGGCGCTGCGCCAGAAACAGGATCTCCATATCGAAGGCGATGCCCGTCATGCGCTGCGCTCCGAACAAGCGCTGTGATGCGTCATGCGGAAATAGCTTGAACCCGCACTGCGTGTCGGCGATGCCGCGCACCGCCAATATCCTCACCAGCAGATTGCCGATCCTGCCCACCAGCTCCCGATGCCAGGGCTGATGCACGGTGATGTTCGACTCCGGCAGCGCTCGCGACGCGATCGCGATATCGCTTCCCGACTTCAGCGCGGCCAGCAGCTTCTCCACTTCCTCGATCGGCGTGGACAAGTCCGCGTCCGAGAACAGCACATATTCGCCCTCGGCGGCGAGCATCCCCGTGCGGACCGCGGCGCCCTTGCCGCGCTGGGGCTCCGACAGCACCCGCGCTCCCCCCTCTCGCGCCACATCCGCAGTCCCATCCGCGCTGGCATTATCGACAACAATAACCTCGGATGAGTAGCTCTGGGCCGCGAGGTACTGCTGGATGCGCGAAAGGGTGGGGACCAGCCTGCGCTCCTCATTATACGCCGGAATGACCACGGAGAGGAAGGGCCTCGGCTGCTGCTCGCTCATGTCGCCGCGCCCTCTCCGGTAATGCTGTCATTCTGAGCGAGCGCGCAGCGCGAGGCGAAGAATCCCGCCGTTCCGCGTACCGCGGGCGCGTGACCTCCTGCCGAAGCGCTGTTCATGCTGTCGCATCCTCCCCGCCCGACGCGCGTCTGAGCCGCGCCACCACCTCCCCCGCAGTAAGCCCGCTCACCCGTATCTGCTTCGCTCTGCTCTTCGCGCCCCGCGCTACGGTCACCGCTGACTTCGGCACATCGAGCACGTCGGCGAGCACGCGGACGCATTCCTCGTTCGCCGCGCCCTCAGCCGCGGGCGCGTGCACGCGAACGACAACACTGCCGGCCGCATCTACCTCGACGCCGGCGCGCGATGATCGCGGTTTCACATGGACCGGGACGAACTCGTCGGACATGCTACCCAAACAGCGCGTACAGGATGACGATGTTGAACGCGTTGAAAGCAGCGTGGCACACCGCCGGGGCGAGCAGCGTCTTCTGCCTCTCGTACAGACCCGCAAGCGCCACGCCGATCAGCAGATAGGGGAGGAGGCCGACGAAGCTCATATGCCCAACCGCAAAGACCAGGCCGCTTGCCAGCGCCGCGCCGATCGCCGGCCACCACACCCGCAGCGCGCGATACAGGATACCACGGAACAGCGTCTCCTCCAGCACCGGGATGAGCAGGCACGCGGCCGCGACCAGCGCGGCCGTGCTCTCCCAGCCCGACGCCGCCGCGAACACCGGCACCAGCGGGTGCTGGACGGGCTGCCACGTCTTCTGCAGGAACTGCTCCATCACCGTGGTCACCGGCGCCAGGAATCCAGCCGCCATCAGGCCCCAGCCGATGCTGCCGAGGGGCGCTCGCAGATCCCATCCCAATCGCGCACCGGGAGAGGCCAGCCGAACCCATGCGATCGCGCCGCAGCCCGCGACCAGGCTCGGCAGTACCACTGCCGCGGCCGGCATCGATCTGCCCGCGAACACGAATCGGGCGAGCGCGCTCGACGCGAGCACCGCCAGGAACACCCACAGCACCAGCGCCTCCACCGCATCAGGCACCCCCGGTGGAGGAGTGGGCAGTTCGCCGGCCGCGGGCCGTCTCCGGACGAGCACCACGATCAGCCCGATCGGCCCGGCCAGGAGGATGACGCCACTGACGACGATGAGGACGATCAGCCTGGGCGCGATGCCCTCAGCCCGCCGTTCCGCTCCGTCCAGTTCCTGTCGGGCGGTATCGCCCAAACCGACGGCCGAGTATGCGTGCGCGAGATACAGCGCGCCGGGCTCAACCCGAGAGAGAAGCTCGCGTGCCCGGGCGATGAGTTCAGCGCTCATGTTGCCGGCGACCAACTGCGATGTCGCCAGGATCGCTGCTTGCTCGCGCGATGGCGCGTGCAGCGCGGCATCGCCGAGAGCCTTCTTCGCCTCCGCATCGCCTCCCAGTGTCGCCAGCACGACAGCAAGCGATGTCGCCGCCCTCACATCCCTCGGGTTGGCCTTGGCGCTGAGTGTGTAGTAGAAGCGCGCCATCCCCAGCAGGCGCTTGCCGACCGGCGTGCGCTCATCCTCCCCCATGAGATAGAGCATCTTGACGTAGGTGTCGCCGCCGCGCTGATAGAGCGCTGCCCACTGCGATTCGGACGGCCCGCGCTGTGGCGCCAGCCAGCCCGCGCGCAGGCCGACCAGCAATGCAGCCAAGACTGCGACGAACACGACGCGCCGCGCCGTTTGTCGACGGGGTTGGGGAGAGCCCCCCAATGGTTTCTCCTCTGCTACAAGTAGGCGACCAGGGCCCGGATGATGTACAGGATTATCACGGCCACGACCGGCGAGAAATCCAGTCCGCCGCCCGAGGCTGGGATATTACGCCTGATCGGCCGCAGCATCAAGTCGGCGGTTCCCTCGATCAGCCTGACGAGCGGGTTGCTGTACGGCACCCTGACCCTGGCAGCGCGCAGCCAGGAGATGGCCACGGCGCCGAATATCGCCCACATCATCGCCAAGATGGCATAGTCTAGAACCTGTTTGATCGACAACACCTGTTAGCTCTCCGACAGCTCCCGCGCCCGCTTCGCGGCGGCCTTCACCGCCGATACCACGGCAGCGCGGAAACCTCCCTTCTCGAGTTCCGATAGCCCTGCAATCGTCGTACCCCCGGGGGAGGCGACGGCGTCCTTGAGCGCGACGGGGTGATCGCCGGTCTCCAGCACCATCTTCGCCGCGCCCATCACCGTCTGCGCGGCAAGCTGCTGCGCGATCGCCCTGGGCAACCCGGCGGCCACTCCCCCATCCGCCATCGCCTCGATCATCACGAACACGAACGCGGGCCCGCTGCCCGACATGCCCGTCACCGCATCCATCAGCTCTTCACCGACCACCACCACCCGCCCCAGAGGATCGAGAAGCCGTCTCAGCGCCTCCACTCGCTCCGGCGCGACGCCTGGAGCGGCCAGCGCGAACGCGCCCGCGCCCACCAGCGCCGGTGTATTCGGCATCACGCGGATAACCGCTGCGTCGGGACGCCCCAGGGCATCTCTCAAGCGCGCGATCGGCACTCCCGTGACGATGGAGACGAGCGTGCAATCCGCGCCCACCGCGCCGCCGATCTCTTTCGCCACACCCGCGGCCAGGCCGGGCTTCACCGCCAGCAGCGCGAACTCGCTCTGCTCGGCGACCTGCCCGTTGCCCGCAGCCGCCTTGACGCCCAATTCCTGGGCGATCTGGGCGACTTTCGCCGAATCAGCGTCGGCGACAATGATCTGTTCGGGAGCAAGCACGCGAGCGCGGATCACGCCGCGCACGAGCGCCCCGCCCATCTGTCCCACGCCGATCACCCCGAGAGTATACTTCGCGGCCATCACATGCCTCCGCCCTACCCTGTCATTGCGAGCCGGTGAGGCCCGTCAGGGGCTCACCGCGCGTGGCAATCTCGTCGTTCCCTCCGCCGCCCAATTCCCTTCGCCTCTTCGCCTCTCCGCCTCCCCATATACGCCAACAACCGGAGGAGCATCCTCCGGCGTTAGCACACACCGCCTCCCGCTGAGCGGGAGGCGCTATTGGCACAATGATGCTGCCCCACCTCCAGAGCGAGTGCTGAGGGGAGACTATATCTCCTGCCAGAACCCCGGTCGCGGAGCAACCTGCTGCTGCGCGTCCTCAGCCATAATCCCGATGCTGTGGGGAGTCACCAGATAGACGCCGTCTCCGGCCTGCTCCAACTGGCCGCCGAGAGCGTAGGTAGCTCCAGCCAGGAAATCGAACACACGCAGCGCATGCTCCTGCTGCACGTCCTTCAGATTCACGATCACCGCCCTGCGTCCTCGCAGACAATCCACGCAGATGCGCCCCTCTTCCTGATTCCTGGGACGACGTATGAAAATCTCACCCGCGCGTGAGTGGATCGGAATCAGACGGTTCCTGCGCGGAGCGGGAGCCCCTGCCTCCTCCTCTGTAGCCGGCCCCTCGTACCCATCTTCCTCCTCTGCGAACAACCACGACTTCATCTTCTCCAGCAGACCAGACATGCGCTCGTCCTCCTCCAAATAGTGCTATGGCTCTCGGCTTCGAACATTGCTGCTACACCTACCTACTGCGGCCGCGGACCGAAGATTCCGGTCCCGACGCGAACCAGGTTCGCTCCCTCCTCGATCGCCACCTCGAAATCATGGCTCATCCCCATGGACAGCCATCGCATCTCCGCCCCGAGTCGCTCCAGCTTCGCTGCCGATCGCACCAGCACGCGGAACTCGGGACGTCCCGCCTCCGGGTCGGCCTGCATGCCCCCGATCGTCATCAGTCCCTGCACGCGAATCCCGTCCAGCGGCGCCACTGCCTCAAACAGCCCCTCCAGCTCGTCAGGCGGAACGCCGGACTTCGTGCCTTCGCCCGAGGTATTCACCTGCAGCAGGACGTCGATAGTCCTGTCCAGAGACCGGGCGCGCGCCGCGATCGCCTCAGCGAGCCGGGGGCTGTCCACCGTCTGGATAATGTCAAAGATCCTCGCCGCCGAGGCGGCCTTATTGCGCTGGAGATGGCCGATCAGATGCCACCTGGCGCCGCCACCCACGTGGTCCCGCTTCGCCGCAGCCTCTTGCACGTAGTTCTCGCCGACATCGGCGACACCGGCGGCAACGGCTTCCGCGACGCGAGCGGCATCTACGGTTTTCGCCGCCGCAACGAGGCGGATCCCATCTGCATTTCGCCCCGCGCGTGCGGCCGCCCGCGCGATCCGCTCGCGAATCCGGGCCACGTTGGCGGCAATATCGACCGTTCCCGCAGCCCCTGACATCGCCTTCCTGCCTCGTGGGTGGTCAAGAATACCACATCGCGCGAGCGCCTCACAATAAACAGCCGCGCGGGGCGCTATCGGGAGATCCGGGCGAATATGAGAACCTGTGGGGCAGGAGGCTGTCTCCTGTCCCTCACCAACTCTTCGCGTGCCCGACGGAGGTGGCCGGAGAGAGGCGACTCCCTCCGGGAACATGCGAGGGAGCGATGTCTCCGCGTGTAGCAGAAATGGACGCAATCGCCCGCCGAGGCGGCAGGAACCTCGCCCGAGACGTTGTAGTCGGGACCCGAGCCTGGACTGGTCACGTTGGGCATAAGGAGAGCGAATGGCAACCACGAGACGAGAGTTTCTGCGCGTAGGCATGGCGAGCGGTCTGGCAGCCGCGGCAGCGTCGCTGCCGGCAATCAAGGCGCTGGCGGCGCAAAAGCCGTCCGGACAGGATTACCAGCACGCCGCGGACCCCGCACACCTCACTCCGCTGGAGATGGCGCACTGGCCGAAGCTCAGCATCGCCGGCAGAGCGGCTACC
>JBEKKD010000163.1:0-8308 GCA_050010895.1 Armatimonadota bacterium | reverse complement strand
CGGGTACTTCTCCGCGACGTAGGCGAGCCGGTAGCGCTGGCTCATGTCGCCGCGATCCCAGTCGCCCGGGGGGGACTCGAATGAGGAGAGCGCGACGGGATCGAACAGCGGGTCCATCTCGCTCTGAAGGCCGAGTTTCCGCGCCGTGCGGCCGCCATCGTAGATCGCCACAAGCTCGGGGTGCATGCGCACCGCCAGATAGGTTACCTCATCCTGATCGCCGATCCAGCCATCCCTGTACCTGATGCCCGGCTGGCCAAACGCGCGCGGCGGGCGGCCCAGGTGCTCTTTGACCGTGCGCTGCACCATGTCGATGTGCTCGTACTGCACGTCGAGCGGCAGGTCGCGGAGCTTCGGCCCCTCTGCGCCGTGGTCCCAGGTGTGGTTCCAGACCTCGAACCGGGTCGGGTCGAGCGTGCGCAGCCAGTTCCAGAGCGCCGGCTCGCACCGGCCGGGGTTGATCCCCAGGTCGGCCGTGCCGCCGCTATCGCCGATCGCCTTCACCACGCGCTGGAAGTGGACGAGAGCGAAGTCCTGGAGGTCATCCAGCTTCACAATCAGCCGCCGCCTGTACATTGGCTGCAGCGGCCCCGCATCGGCCGTAGGTCGCTTCAGCGGTCGCGCGCCCTTCTGCACCAGCTTCCCCCCAGCCCAGCGCGTGCCGACAGCGACCTTGTCGGTCGTCGTGATGTCATAGTAGAAGCCCGGTCGAACATCCAGCGAGAGTCCCATGGCTCAACTCCGTTTGTCGTCGGCGGTTCAAGGCGCTCACGCGCACAGCCTAGATTCGCACTCACCCCTCGCCAGCCCTCCTGGGGCGCAGGTCTTGGCGAAGCTCTGAGCAGCACCCAATCTGTGAAAGCAAGTTATGGCTTAGCTATTATCTTGCCCCCCCCTTGTGCTATACTGTGCGGGTCGGGCGGCCCTTGCGGGCTGCATATTCGGGCCTGCGCTTCTGCGCAGTGCAGGGGGTGTGCGATGGGGGTTCGGAGTTTGCCGCGAATCGCCGCGCTAGTGGTCGCGCTGTGGTTGAGCGCCGCTGCGGCACAGGCACAGACCAGCTTCACGTACTTCAGCGAGGACCTGGGGACCGAATCCGCTGACCGCGTCCTGCTGGTGCTGGCGCTACAGGGGATAGTCAACCGCGATGCGCCCTCGCTGTACGTCAACACCGCGACGCTTGATCCATGGTCGGCGGATAATCCCAAGTGGTATGGGAACCCAAATGACGTTGCGTGGCTCTCAATCTACGGTGATCGCGGCTACCAGTATAGCACCGTGGCGGATCTCAACACTCTCCTGCAGCAGCCCGGGATACAGTCGGCGGTGACTGGCCTGGTCGAATATGATCCCACGACGTTGCCGTCGGCGGCGTGGGTAGCCATGACCGTGGCCGGGGCCGAGCGCCGACTTCCCGTGACTCCGGAACTGCTGTCAGCCATGCCGATGCTTGCAGCCCAGTGGCCGAACAAGCTTGATCTGCGCAGCCTGTTCGCCGACAAGACATCCGCCTATCAGTGGGCCATCGACCACTACCTGCCATCCTGTGACCAGCACCTGATGGACGTGATCGGCCACGATCTCGCGAGTGGCGATCCCGGGGATATCATCAGTCTCGACTATGCCGTCGCCAGGGGTGCATTCATAACGGACCTGTCGCTCAATGCGGCGAGTGCACCTGACGAGGAAGCGCTGGCGGCCACTGTCTTCGCCCATCTGCTGCCGCCGGCCGCGATCTTGGGCTGGAGCGGCGAAGTCGATTTCAACGCGTACAGCTCGCTGCACGGTGACTATTCGCTGAACGGCGTTGGCGCGTCCAACTTAAGCTTCCATCGCCGCATTCCGCGCGTCACCTCCGGGCCTCTGGTGCAGACGGTTCGCCTGACCGCTGACCAGCTTGCCCTGGACCCGACGAAGTACTACCTCGCAGTGGTCACCACTGATGGCGAGGCACCTCAATCGCTAACTCGCCTCTTCAATGGTGATTGGCTGGAGCCGGAGCGGGGACAGGTGCCCATCAGCTGGGGGGTCGATCCGGTGCTTGTGACGGAATTCCCGGCTCTGTTCGAATACCTCTACAGCAACGCTACCATCGATGACTACTTCGTCGCCGGCTGCTCCGGCGCAGGGAATGTACTGCTCAGCCTCATGCCGGATCAGGCCAACTATGCTTCCCTGGTCGGGTCGTCGAACGCCGCCGCCGGTATCGACAGCATATGGGTCCTCGATTCGGATTGGGACGCGGACGTGTGGGACCCGTTTCTCACTGCCTCCGGAGTTCAGACTGCCGTCGTCCTTTTCGACGATCAACTGTTCTTCCGGGGAGACCACGTCCCGTTCCTGCCCGGAACCTTCAGCTGGCCGTGGGAGAGCGACCCAACGAATACGGCCGAGACCATTGCCGCTAATATCGTCGCCACCATGTCAGCACAGCGGCCGCCGGCGTTCGCGATAGCCCTTGACGGGATCATTCGCGAGCCGGCGATAGCAAAGCAGGTGATGGACATCCTCGCCCCGCAGGGGTACGAGTTCCTGCGTCTGGACGAGATGAACGACCTGGCGCGCCAGATCGATCATTTCTTCGACGTCGGCACCAAGTACTGGGCTCACGACCAGATCGAGGCCTGCTTCAAGGCCGGGATCGTGCAGGGCTACTCCGACAACTACTACCAGCCCACCGATCCAGTCACTCGCGATCAGATGGCGGTCTACATCTCCCGCGCGTTGGCGGGTGGTGATGCGAAGGTGCCGACTGGGCCGGCCACCGCGACCTTCTCAGATGTGGCGACCGATTACTGGGCATTCAAGTACGTGGAGTACGCGGTTGACCAGGGCGTGGTGAAGGGCTACTCGGACGGCACCTACAAGCCCGCCGACCAGGTGACCCGCGACCAGATGTCGGTCTTTATCGCCCGCGCCATCGCCACGCCGACGGCCGGCGCCGACTTGGTAAACTATACGCCGCCGACGACGGCGACGTTCCCCGACGTGGCCACCACCTTCTGGGCCTACAAGTACGTGGAGTACATCGCCCAGCCCAGCATCGCCGTGACCAAGGGCTACCCCGACGGCGATTATCACCCGGAGTACGTCTGCACCCGCGATCAGATGGCGGTGTACGTCGCCAGAGCTTTCAGGTTGCAGTAGTGGATGCATCTTGCCGAGACAACCGGCAAGGCGCTGGTGTGGCGAGGGCGTTCCAGCTCGCGATGTGAGCGAAGGGCGTCTCGCTGAGGTCAGCGGGACGCCCGAGTTGTCTGGGTGGAGGTGTTCCTGATGGGGAGGGGGTCGCCTCTCTTCGGTCGGCTCCGCAGGTCTTGATCCCTCGCATAACTCGCCCCTTCGGGCTGCGAGTCGCTCGGCATGACAGCATTGTGCCTTTCTGCTCTCCCGGGCTTTCCGGTCACACTCGCCGCATGGGGCATAGTTGTCATGTTTCCCGGTGTGGTATACTTACCGGAACGGCAGCATGGGCGACTACCAGGTGAATGGTTGCACTTCAGATCAGCATCTGCTCCTGGGCCTAGTTATGGGTCAGTTGCTGTCGCGCCTGAGGGGAGATCATCGTCGAACGGGAGACATGGGACTATGATGACGTCCATACGTCGCGGGCTGCCGGGGCTGCTGGGGCTGGCTCTGCTGCTGTCGGTTACGGCGGCAGCCTGCGCGGGAACACAGTGGCCGAGCGCATTCACCTACAGCGTCGGAGTCTCGAGCGATCAGACCTCGCGCATCCAGATGAGCGCTGCATTCTCGGGACCGATCAATGAGAGCTTCGATGCCAAGATCGGCGGGTGGTGGGTCACCGGGGGCGAGGATAATCGCGCGTTCCTCGGCGACGCGTATATCGATTACCACAAGCAGGATGTCTACGTGGCGGGCGGACGGAAGTTCGTTCCCTTCGGCCCGGCGGGTGTTTTGGTTTCCCCCGGTATCGCGGGCGGGGAAGTGCAGTACAACTCCGACCGCGTCGCCGTCCAAGCCATCACCGGTGTGCTGGCATTCACGCCGGTAACGGGCGGCACCCGGTTCACATTCGCCGGCAATCGCAGCCCGGCCGACGATCATATGACGGCCGGCCGCGTCGCGTTCAAGCTGACTGAGCCGGACGCTGAGAGGCCCGTCGTGGTGGGCGTGAATACCCTCCGGCTGCTGGACCATACGGGCTGGAGCGGCGATCTCTCGGCCGACCTCAGCAAGGAATGGTCGCTGTTCGGCGAGGGGGCGAGGTTCGATGATGTGAGCGCGCATGCCTACGGCGTTCGCTGGAGCGATCAGAAGCTCCAAAAGGATCCGAGCAAGTACACCATGGTCGTGCTCTACCATCGCAACGTGCCCATCGGGTTCATCCCGGCGACGGTGGGAGCGACCCAGTATTTCGAGAATCAGGAGGGGTGGGTCGGCGGTATATACCACCAGCTCGATGCACGCTACGGCCTCGGCCTGTACGCCGACAAGGACAACGCGATCCTGACGCTATTCGGGAATGTGCCGCTGAAATAGCGTCGTCGCTATACGTTGCCGCACGATGGGGCAGGGATGAGAGTCTTCCTGCCCTATCCTTTTGGCCGGAGCACCAGGGCCGTCCCCGCAGCTCCTGAATCCATTTGTTGGATTCCACAGCGATTGTGGAACAAACAGGTCGAATGAGACCCATAGGGACGGTCAGTTCATGTCAGTATCTAGTCGCGTCGACGCGCCGGCTGTGGCGCGCCAGGACCCCGAATCGACTGAGGCTCAGAAGTTGCGCTGTCTCTGCGGCAAGTGGTGGTCGTATCGAAGCGGGGACACGGTGATCTTACGCTGCAAGCTGTGCAGACGCGAGATCGTTATCGGCGGCGAGAACATCACAATCATATACCGCTGAACCCGCGTCTGAGCGCAATCTAGAGCCGAAGCGCCAAAGATTCAGCCAGAGCCAAGGGCCGAGAGACCCTTGGCTTTGTGTTTGGCCTGTCCCTGGAGTGTCTCGTTCGCAGCTTCGCTCCCCCACCGGTGGGGGAGCTCCCGAGGGGCGAACGGGGATGAGACGAAAAGGCGGCCGAATAATCAGGAAGTTACTGCTGCCGGTGTGCGCAGCGGCGCTGCTGGCCGGGATCGTGGGCGCGTCCGCCCAGAGGTCCTGGCGGGCGGACCCCGCTGTGTCCGAGAGCAGCGGGAGCGTCGAACGCAGCACCATCAGCGTTCAGAGGATCACACAGCCGACAGCGTCGGACACTGCGCCAGCAGCGCCTGGCGAAGCGGGGCCGACACCGGCGGGTATTGCACTCGTTCCAAAGCGCGCGACTCCGCATGAGTCCGTCGCTCCCGCGCTTGATAGAGAGTTCCATGGGCGATCGCTGAGTCGTGCTTTTCCTCAGACATTCGGGCCGGCGCCGGAACCGGTCGCCCCTTCATCCGAGGCAGCGCCACACGCCAGTGAGCCGCCGCCTGCTGCCGTGAGCGCGCCAAGGCTAGCGCCGGCCCCTAGCATTTATCTTGCCCTTGCCCCGGAGCCGCAGACGGCTCCGGACGCGGCGCCGCTGCAGTATGCAGCGCCCGCGCCCCGCCCGGCTGCGCGCTCGGACTCGGGGACGCAGCGCGCAGCCACGAAGGGCCCCAGCGAGGCGATTTCGCAGGCCTGGGCGCAGGGAAACGTGCGTTCCGTGCGGTTCGATGCCGGGTACTACTACGGGTCCGGCAAGAGCGTCCAGCAACTGGCGAATGATCTGGCCGCGTCGTGGGCGGACAAGGGCGTCAACCTCATCTACTACTACGCGTACAACCGGGTCTATGGCGCGCGGTACCGGACGAGCTATCCCGGCAACATCATGGAGGACTACGGGCGGCAGGATCTTCTGCGGTACGTGCTCGTCGCCGCGCATAGCCGGGGGATCAGAGTCATTGCATGGTTCTATGGGCCCCAGCACAAGCAGATGTGGGAGACGCACTCGGCCTGGCGCGAGAAAACGGCGAACGGTCGCGACTATCGCCCGACGAGCGATAGCTACTACCTCTGTGTCCGGAATCCGGAAGTCCAGAAGTGGTGGCTCGGGCTCATCGAGGACATCCTTGCGGGCTATCCGGACCTGGACGGCGTCGACGTCTCCGAGGCGCAGGTGGATTCGTGGGGCGACGATGCCTGCTACTGCAAGACGTGTAGAGCGCAATACAGCCAGGAGTACTCGTGCCGGCGCATGACGATCGACACCTGGCACCAGTTCCGCGCCGACGGCCTGACGCGGCTGCTGACGGCGACCAACCACCTGGTGAAGAGTCACGGCAAGCAGACGCACATCACCACGGTTTTCACCGCTCGCGCCGATGGAGCGCTCATGCCGAGCAGCGTCGTGCGGGACGCGACCGGTTTCGATCTCGATGCCATTCTCTCGAGCGCCGATCGGCCGGATGTGATTCAGGCAGAGGTGATCTGGCAGCAGTGGGCGGCGACCTATCGCGACCACGTAACCTTCACTCCCGACTGGACCCACCAGGCTGTGCTCCAAGCGAAGAACATGGTGGCGGGGCGCTCGGCTCTGACCGCGCACCTGGAATTCACGGATTTCGGCTCCGGCGGGCTGAATGGACCGCAGATCGGCGCGACGGTGGCCGCGGCGGTCGCAGGAGATCCGTATGGAATCGACATCTACGACGCATTTATGATAGACCGAACGGAGGGCGCCACCAGCTACCTGCAGACCGCGTGGTTGAACTTCTAGTCGAGCTGGAAACGATAGTCCCAATCGACGGTGGCGGCGGTCCATATCTGACCGTCCCGGAATCCCGCCAGGTTTCTACAGGCGGACAGGGGGTTCCCAACCCCTGAGCGGCCTCTCCGGAGGCCGCAAGCAAGGCCCGGCCGAGTGACCTCCGCATTCGGTCGGGCCGATGCTTTTGTCTGGGGATAGGCCAGGGCTCCGACGCCAGCCCGATCGCGAGGCGCTGCCGTTCCGGAAACACCACGGAAGCGCCCAGAATGCACCGGAACGACACAAATCTGACTTCTTCTGTAGGAATCAGATGTGGTAGACTTGCCTGGTATATTGGGAGCCCACCTCTTGGTAGAGGACTCAGTCGGGTGGTGACGAGCCGGAGCGTGGACTCCGAGAAGGGAAAGGGGTGTCCAATGAGACTGTGGCTTTCGACGTTGCTGTGTCTCTTCGTGGTGGCCGCAGCCGCCGGATCATTGAGCGCGCAGGGCCTCGCCCAACAGGGCGGAGCGGTGATTGTGCCCGAGTCGAGCCAGGAGCGCCTGCAGGATACCGGACGATGGGCGCACACGAACCACCTGCTGCTGATGAAGCGTGTTGGTCAGAACGTGGCCGCGCCCTGGGGGCTGAACCCCGATGTTATCCGCACCGCCTATGGCCTCCCTCCCTACCACGGGCAGGCGGCCGGAGGACAGGTGATAGCTCTCATAGACGCGTACGACTATCCGACCGCGCTCGCCGACTTCAACGCGTTCGCGCAGCAGTTCGGGCTCCCTCAGGAAACGGGCAGCGGAAGCGTGTTCCAGGTCGTTTATGCCACTGGGAAAAAGCCGAGCTACAACTCCGGATGGTCCCAGGAGGCGGCGCTCGATATCGAGTGGGCGCATGCTATGGCTCCGAGCGCGAAGATCGTTCTGGTGGAGGCTGCGTCGAGCAGCTTTGGTGACCTGCTGCTGGCTGCGGATGTCGCGAGCGCCATCCCGGGCGTGCACGAGGTATCCATGAGCTGGGGAGGCGCCGAGTTCGGGCGTGAGACTCTCTACGACTCGCACTTCACTGCGAACGACGTGGTCTACTTTGCCTCCAGCGGTGACAGCGGGGGCAAGACCATCTGGCCAGGGGTATCGCCGAATGTCGTGTCTGCGGGAGGGACGACGCTCAAGGTGAGCAGCTCCGGTGCCTTCTTGAGCGAGACGGGTTGGAAGGGCAGCGGGGGTGGCGGCAGCCAGTACGAGTCGAGGCCGTCGTACCAGTACGCGATCCGAGGCATCGTGATGTCTCGCCGCGGCGCGCCGGATATGTCCTTCGATGCGGACCCGAACACCGGCGTGTCAGTTTACTGGCAGGGCAGTTGGCTCGTCTTCGGGGGCACCAGCGTGTCTTCGCCCTCATTGGCCGGCCTCGTCAACCTGGCAGCATCCTCGGGCGCGGGTTTCGCCGCCAGTTCGTTCGACGAGTTGGGGAGCCGCATTTACGCGAACCTCACCGACAGCTCGCCCTCTCCTACTGCGGGCTCCATCTATGACTTCCGAGATATTGTTTCGGGGTCGGCTGGGAGGTTCCGCTGCACGTCGTCATGGGATTTCGTCACCGGCGTCGGCAGCAACTGGGGACTGAAC